>NZ_JBEZDW010000042.1:0-72401 GCF_040802045.1 Microbispora sp. NPDC049125
GACCGACCTCAAACTCCTCGGCCCCGCCTGCCAATTCCACAACCGCGACCGCTACCGCCACCCCGAACGCTACACACGCCGCCGCATCGGCACCGACCGATGGACCTTCACCTACACCGGCCGCTATACCCCTCTCCGAAGCTGATCGGGCCCCGGCTACAAGGCCGAGCCGCCCGCATCCCCAGCGAGGCGGCGCCTTCTCGCATGCCCACTGTCCGCTCGTGAGGGCGTGTGGACTCGCCCCGATCAGCCCGCCGTTCATGCCGCCACGAACTCGGCGCACGGCGACTCCCGTAGTGCGTCGTCCACCCGCAGTGGAGCCCGGCGCAGTGAGGAGATCATGGCCACGGCCTCCCACAGGTCACGTCGTTGAGCAGCGCCGCCTGGAGGATCTCCACGGCACCGGAACGGACCGCCTGTCCCCCATGGGAGCCCGCGTCCGATCGCCTCTTGACATTGCCCCAGCTGGGAACCAGGCTGTTGCGCATAGCGCCGATCGTTCCGTCTGACGAAACTGGGGAGAGCCGCATGATCCCTGCGTGCCCGCTCGCAGCCCTTCCCCGGGGCGAGGCCATCCGGCTCGACCTCGACCCGCCGATCGCCGTCTTCCACGCCGACGACGGCGAGCTGTACGCGGTGGACGACACGTGCACGCACCAGGACGCGTCGCTCGCCGACGGGTGGCTGGAGGGCTGCGAGGTCGAGTGCCCGCTGCACGCCTCGCGATTCGACCTGCGCACCGGGCACGTGGACGCGCCTCCGGCGAAGCTCCCGGTGCGGACCCACCGGGTCGTGGTCGAGGACGGCACGGTGTTCGTGGTGCCGTCGGACGCCCCGCCCAACCTTCCCCCGGGCGCCCGCACGAGGTCGGCGTGAGGCCAGTATGAACTCCGTCGCGATCGTCGGCGCGTCGCTGGCGGGGCTGTCGGCCGCCCGCGCGCTGCGCGCCCAGGGCTTCGACGGCCGGCTGACGCTGGTGGGCGCCGAACCACACCGCCCCTACGACCGGCCGCCGCTGTCCAAGGAGTTCCTGGCCGGCGAGATGACCGAGGCCGACCTCGCGCTGGAGGCCGAGGGCGAGGACCTGGACGCGGAGTGGCTGCTCGGCGTGCCCGCCACCGGGCTGACGCCTCTCGACCGTGGGGGCGCCCGGGTGACGCTGGGCGACGGCACGGCGGTCGAGGCCGACGGCGTGGTGATCGCCACCGGGGCCGCCGCGCGCACCCTGCCCGCAGGGCTGTCCGGAGAACTGTCCGCAAAGCCGCCCAGAGAGCCGTCCGGGGGCCTCGCCGGGGTCCACACGCTCCGCACGCTGGACGACGCCCGCGCGCTGCGCGCCGATCTCGCGGCCGGGCGCCGCCTGGTCGTGGTCGGCGCCGGATTCATCGGTGCCGAGGTCGCCTCCACCGCCCGCGCGCTCGGGCTCGACGTGACGATCGTGGAGGTGGCCCCCGCGCCGTTCGCCCGGGCGCTCGGCGACGAGATGGGCACCGCGCTCGGGACGCTTCACGAGGACAACGGGGTGCGCCTCGTCTGCGGCGCCGCCGTACGGGCCCTGACCGGGGACGACCGCGTCGACGGAGTGGTGCTGGAGGACGGGCGGCGTCTGCCCGCCGACGTGGTGCTCGCCGGCATCGGCGCGCGACCGGCCGTCGAGTGGCTGGCCGGCAGCGGCGTGAAGGTGGCCGACGGGGTGCTCTGCGACGCCGGCGGCGGCACCGGTGTGCCCGGCGTCGTGGCCGTGGGCGACTGCGCCGCCTGGTTCGACCCCGCGCTCGGACGGCACCTGCGGGTCGAGCACTGGACCGGGGCCGCGCGCCGGCCGGACATCGCGGTGCGCACCCTGCTGTCCGGCGGGACCGCAGTGCCGGACGGCCTCGCGCCGCCGTACATCTGGTCCGACCAGTACGGCCTGCGCGTCCAGTTCGCGGGACACGCCCTTCCCGGCGACATGGTGACCGTGGAGGAGGGCGACGCCGGAGGGCGCGGCTTCCTCGCGGTCTACCGGCGCGAGGGCCAGGCCGTCGCGGTGCTCGGCGTGGACCGGGTGCGCCAGTTCACCCGGTGGCGCCGCAGCCTGCAACCCGCGGGGGCCCGATGACGAGCCGGAGCCCCGTGACCAACCGGAGCCCCGTGACCAACCGGAGCCCCGTGACCGGCCGGAGCCCGATGGCGAGCAGGAGCCCGATGGCGATCTCGCGAGCGCGAGGAACGAAGGAGCCCATGTGAACGAGCCGACAGCCTCCCGCCCGCCCGCGAAGGAGACCGCGTGACAACCGGCAGCCTGCCCCCGAGCGTGATCGCCACGCTGCCGGGCGGCTACTACACGGACGAGAACATCTTCGCGCTGGAGCAGTCGCGGATCTTCGAGTCGATGTGGGTGTGCGCCGTCCGCGCCGCCGACCTCGGCAAGCCCGGCGCGTTCAAGACCGTGCAGATCGGCCGGGAGAGCGTGATCGTCACCCGGTCGCGGGACGGCTCGGTCCGGGCGTTCCTCAACGTCTGCCGCCACCGTGGGGCCCGGATCTGCACCGAGGAGTCAGGCGAGGTACGGCGGGCCTTCCAGTGCCCGTACCACGCGTGGACCTACGACCTCGACGGCCGCCTGATCGCCGCGCCGAACCTCACGAAGATGCCGGACATCGACCGCGTCGAGTTCGGGCTCGTCCGCGTGCACGTGCGTGAGTGGCTGGGCTACGTGTGGGTCAACCTGGCCGACGAGCCGGAGCCGTTCGAGGACGAGGTGCAGGCGCAGGTCTCCGGACGGCTCGGCGACCTCGACTCGATCCACAACTACGGCATCGAGGATCTCGCGGTGGCCCGCCGGACCGTCTACGACGTGAAGGCGAACTGGAAGCTCATCATCGAGAACTTCATGGAGTGCTACCACTGCGCGACCATCCACCCCGAGCTGGTGGAGGTGCTCCCCGAGTTCGCCGAGGGCCTGGCGACGCAGCTGTTCGTCGGGCACGGCGCCGAGTTCGGCGAGGGCGTCGAGGGCTTCACGGTGGACGGCTCGGCGGGCGTGGACCGCATCCCCGGCCTGGACGACAGCCAGGACCGCCGCTACTACGGCCTGACCGTGAAGCCGCTGATGTTCGTCAACCTCGTGCCCGACCACGTGATCCTGCACCGGATCTTCCCGCTGGCCGTGGACCGGACCGTCGTCGAGTGCGACTGGCTGTTCCGCCCGGACGTGATCGACAGCGGACGGGATCTCGAACCGTCCATCGAGCTGTTCCACCGGGTGAACGTGCAGGACTTCGAGGCCTGCGAGAGGTGCCAGCCGGCCATGGGCTCCCGGGCGTACGCCAAGGGCGGGGTCCTGGTGCCGACCGAGCACCACATCGGCGGCTTCCACGAGTGGGTGCTGGGCCGGCTCGGCACCGGTCAGCCGACGTAGCCCAGCCGGTGGCTGATGTCGTCGGCGCCGGCGATGAGCAGGGGCGCGAGCTGATGCATGCGCTCCTCTCCGAAGCGGTAGGCCGGGCCGGAGGCGCTGACCGCGGCCACCACCTCGCCCTCGTAGGAGCGGATGGGGGCCGCGATGGCGTTCAGCCCGATCTCGAACTCCTCGACGGTGACGGCGTAGCCGCGCAGGCGGGCCTCGTCGAGCTGCTTGACCAGCTCGGCGGCGGAGGTGACCGTGCTCGGCGTGAAGCTCTCCAGCCCGCCGGCGTCGATGAGCCGCGCCCGGTGCCGGTCGTCGAGGTGGGCGAGCAGGACCTTGCCGCTCGACGTGGCGTGCAGCGGGGTGAGCTGGCCGACCCAGTTGTGCGCGGTCACCGCCGACGGGCCGCGCACCTGGTCGAGGTTGACCGCGTAGTGGGACCGCGCGACCGCGATGTTGACGGTCTCGCCGATCTCCTCGGCGAGCCGCCTGCAGACGGGACGGCTCTGCTGGGTGAGGTCCAGCCGGGCGGCGACCCCGCCCGCCAAGCGGATGATGCCGAAGCTGAGGCGGTACTTGCCCCGGTCCTCCGCCTGCTCCACCAGGCCGCGCGACTCCAGGGCGCCGAGGAGCCGGAAGGCGGTCGACTTGTGCACGCCGATCTCCAGAGCGATCTCGCTGACCCCCGCCTCGCCCCGCTGGGACAGGATCTCCAGGATGGCGATGGCCCGATCGACGGACTGGACGCCGCCGCTTCCCTCTGTGCGCGCTGTCGGGGTGTCGTCGGCCATAGCGGGACTGTAGCGCGCGACGGCGTTGGCGCGGTCCATTCCGTCACCGCGTTGCGGATGGTGCACTCTATTGCGCATATCAATATCATCCTGCCCGGGAGGCAGACATGTACGACTTTGTCATAGTCGGCGGAGGTTCGGCCGGAAGTGCCCTGGCGAACCGGCTGTCGGCCGACCCGGCGAACCGGGTGCTCGTGCTCGAAGCGGGCCGTCCGGACTATCCGTGGGACGTGTTCATCCACATGCCGGCGGCGTTGACGTTCCCGATCGGGAGCCGCTTCTACGACTGGAAGTACGAGTCCGAGCCCGAGCCGCACATGAACGGCCGCCGGATCTACCACGCCAGGGGCAAGGTGCTGGGCGGGTCGAGCAGCATCAACGGCATGATCTTCCAGCGGGGCAACCCGCTCGACTACGAGCGCTGGGGCGCCGATCCGGGCATGGAGACCTGGGACTTCGCCCACTGCCTGCCGTACTTCAAGCGGATGGAGAGCTGCCTGGCCGCGGGCCCGGACGACCCCATGCGCGGGCACGACGGGCCGCTGGCCCTGGAGCGCGGGCCGGCGACCAACCCGCTGTTCGGCGCGTTCTTCGACGCCGTGCAGCAGGCGGGCTACCCGCTGACCGACGACGTGAACGGCGTGCGTCAGGAGGGCTTCGCCCGTTTCGACCGCAACATCCGGCGGGGGCGCCGCCTGTCGGCCGCCCGGGCGTACCTGCACCCCGTGAAGAGCCGGCCCAACCTGGAGATCAGGACGCGGGCGTTCGTCACCAGGATCCTCTTCGAGGGCACCCGCGCCGTGGGCGTGGAGTGCGACGGCAAGGAGATCCGCGCCGGTGAGGTCATCCTGTGCGGCGGGGCCATCAACTCCCCTCAGCTCCTCCAGCTCTCCGGAATCGGCAACGCGGCCGAGCTCAAGGCCCTCGGCGTCACACCCGTCCACGACCTGCCGGGCGTCGGGGAGAACCTCCAGGACCATCTGGAGGTCTACATCCAGTACGCCTGCAAGCAGCCGGTGTCGATGCAGCCCGCGATGAAGTGGCGCAACCGGCCGTGGGTCGGCGCGCAGTGGCTGTTCCTGCGCAAGGGGCCGGGGGCGACCAACCACTTCGAGGCCGGCGGCTTCGCCCGGAGCAACGACGACGTCGACTACCCCAACCTCATGTTCCACTTCCTCCCGGTCGCGGTGCGCTACGACGGCAGCTCCCCGGCCGGCGGGCACGGCTACCAGGTCCACATCGGGCCGATGTACTCCGACGCCCGCGGCTCGGTGAAGATCAAGAGCGCGGACCCCCGGGACAAGCCCGCGCTGCGGTTCAACTACCTGTCCACCGAGCAGGACCGGCGGGAGTGGGTGGAGGCGGTCCGGGTCGCCCGGGCCATACTCAACCAGCCCGCGATGGACGACTTCAACGGCGGCGAGCTGTCCCCCGGCCCGGAGGTCGAGACCGACCAGGAGATCCTCGACTGGGTCGCCAGGGACGGCGAGACCGCGCTGCACCCCTCCTGCACGGCCAAGATGGGCGTCGACCCGCTGTCGGTGGTGGACCCGCTGACCATGCGGGTGCACGGGGTGGACGGCCTGCGGGTGGTCGACGCCTCGGTCATGCCGTACGTGACGAACGGCAACATCTACGCCCCGGTGATGATGGTCGCGGAGAAGGCGGCCGACCTGATCCTGGGCGACACTCCCCTGCCCCCCGAGCACATCGAGTTCTACCGGCACCGGAAAACCCAGAAGACCGCGACGACGCAGCAGGAGAACGCCCAGTGAGGGATCTGTACATCGGCGGCCAGTGGCGTGACCCGGTCGAGGGCGGGACGAGGGAGATCCGCTGCCCGGCCGACGGCTCCCTGGTGGCCACGGTGTCGGAGGCCACCGCCGCCGACACCGTGAGCGCCGTCGCGGCCGCCCGCGCCGCGTTCGACGACGGCCCGTGGCCGCGTACGCCGGAGGCGGAGCGGGGCGCGCTGCTCCTGCGCGTCGCCGACCTGCTGGAGCGTGACCGCAAGGAGATCGCCACGGCCGAGTCGCTCGACACGGGCAAGCGGCTCGCCGAGAGCGAGTACGACGTGGACGACGTGGCCCGCTGCTTCCGCTACTTCGGCGGCATCGCCGGGACCGACGCCGGGCGCGTGATCGACACCGGGCGAGCGGACGCGATCAGCCGCGTGGTGTACGAGCCGGTGGGCGTGTGCGGGCTGATCACACCGTGGAACTACCCGCTGCTCCAGGCGTCGTGGAAGGTCGCGCCCGCGCTGGTGGCCGGGAACTCGTTCGTGCTCAAGCCGAGCGAGCTCACCCCGTCCACCTCGATCCTCTTGATGCGCCTGCTGGAGGAGGCGGGGCTGCCGCCGGGGACGGGCAACCTCGTGCTCGGCGCAGGCGCCGAGGCGGGCGCGCCGCTGTCGGCGCACCCCGACGTGGACATGGTGTCGTTCACCGGCGGCCTGGCCACGGGCCGGGCCGTGATGGCCTCGGCGGCGGGGACGGTCAAGCGGGTCGCGCTGGAGCTCGGCGGCAAGAATCCCAACATCGTCTTCGCCGACGCCGACTTCGAGACCGCGGTCGACTTCGCGCTGACCGCCGTCTTCCTGCACTCAGGGCAGGTCTGCTCGGCCGGCGCCCGGCTGCTGGTCGAGGACTCGCTGCACGACGCGTTCGTGGACGAGGTCGTACGGCGGGCCGGGCGGATCAGGCTCGGCGGCCCGTTCGACCCGGCCGCCGAGACCGGGCCGCTGATCTCGGCCGGGCACCTGGCCAAGGTGGAGGCGTACGTCGCCGCCGGAATCGCGGAGGGCGCGGTGCTGCGCTGCGGCGGGCGGCGGGTCCCCGGCGAGGGTCACTTCTACCCGCCGACGGTGCTCGACGAGTGCCACGGCGGGATGCGGGTGGTCCGGGAGGAGTCGTTCGGGCCGGTCCTGACCGTGGAGCGATTCCGCGACGAGGACGAGGCGGTCCGGCTCGGCAACGACACCGACTACGGCCTCGCCGGAGCGGTGTGGACGCGCGACGCCGGGCGGGCCCAGCGGGTGGCGGCGAGGCTCAGGCACGGCACGATCTGGATCAACGACTACCACCCGTACGTGCCGCAGGCCGAGTGGGGCGGGTTCAAGCAGTCGGGCGTCGGCAGGGAGCTCGGGCCCACGGGGCTGAACGAGTACCGCGAGATCAAGCACGTGTGGCAGAACGTCGATCCGCGGCCCCAGAACTGGTTCCGCGCCTGACCCGCGACTCGCCGCCGTGTGAGGCGGCAGGTGACCGGCAAGTGGGGTGCCATCAGGGCTGATGTGTTCCTTGACAGCCGATCGCCGGGTGGGGGACGCTGTTGCGGAGCGCGCATGACGTTCCGGTATGCGCAACACCGGAGGTGTGTATGGCAGGCCCACGCGTCGTCGTCGTCGGAGCCGGAGTCGTCGGAGCCGCCCTCGCCGAGGAGCTGTCCGCGAAGGGCTGGGACCGGATCACCGTGGTGGACCAGGGACCGGTTCCGGCCACCGGAGGGTCGTCCTCCCACGCCCCCGGGCTCGTCTTCCAGACGAACTCGTCGAAGACGATGACGGAGATGGCCCGCTACACCGTGGAGAAGCTGAGCGCGCTCGGCTGCTTCCTCCAGGTGGGCGGCCTGGAGGTGGCCACCACCCCCGAGCGGCTGCGCGAGCTGCGCCGCCGGCACGGCTGGGCGACCGCCTGGGGCGTGGAGGCCCAGCTGCTCGGCCCGGACGAGTGCGTCACCCGCCACTCCCTGCTCGACCGGGACCGGGTGCTCGGCGGCCTGTTCGTGCCGACCGACGGCCTCGCCAAGGCCGTACGCGCCGTCGACGTCCAGCTCGCCCGGGCGAGGGACCGGGGCGTGCGCGTGCTGGAGCGGCAGGAGGTGCTGGACATCCGCGTCGTGAACGGCCGGGTCGCCTCCGTCTTCACCACCGGCGGGGAGATCCCGGCCGACGTGGTGGTGTGCTGCGCCGGCATCTGGGGCCCCAAGGTCGCCCGGATGGCGGGGATGTCCCTTCCGCTCACCCCGCTCGCCCACCAGCTCGCCTGGACCGGCCCCGTCCCCGACCTGGCCGGGCAGACCGAGGAGGCGGCCCGGCCGATCCTGCGCCACCAGGACGCCGACCTCTACTACCGCGAGCGGTTCGACCGCCTCGGCATCGGCTACTACGGCCACCGGCCGATGCCCATCGCCCCGGAGGACATCGTCTCCGTGGACGCGGCCGAGGTCATGCCGTCGATGCTGCCCTTCACCGAGGACGACTTCGCCCCCGCCTGGGCCGAGACGCGGTCGCTGCTGCCCGGCACGCGGGAGACCAAGATCGAGGACGGCTTCAACGGCCTGTTCTCCTTCACCACCGACAACATGCCCCTGATGGGCGAGTCGCCCGACGTCAAGGGCTTCTGGGTGGCCGAGGCGGTCTGGGTGACCCACTCGGCGGGCGTCGGCCGGGCGATGGCCGAGTGGCTGGCCGACGGCCACTGCTCGTCGTTCGACCTGCACGAGTGCGACGTCAACCGGTTCGAGCCCCACCAGCTCGCCCCCGAGTACGTCCAGGCCCGCGGCTGCCAGAACTACGTCGAGGTCTACGACGTCATCCACCCGCTGGAGCCGCCGGCCACGCTTCGTCCGCTGCGCACCAGCCCGTTCTACACGCGGGAGCGCGAGCTGGGGGCCCACTTCCTTGAGGCCGGCGGCTGGGAGCGCCCGCAGTGGTACGAGTCGAACGCCGCCCTGCTGGAGGGGCGGGACATCCCGCACCCCGGCGACTGGGCCGCCCGGCACTGGTCGCCCATCGTGGCCGCCGAGGCCCAGGCGTCCCGCGAGTCGGTCGCGATGTACGACATGACCGCGCTCAAGCGGATCGAGGTCGGCGGCCCGGGGGCGACCGCGTTCCTGCAGCGCCTTTCCACCGGCGACGTGGACAAGACCGTCGGCTCGGTGACGTACTGCCTGCTGCTCGACACCGACGGCGGCATCCGCAGCGACGTGACGATCGCGCGGCTCGGCCGCGACCTCTACCAGGTCGGCGCCAACGGCAACCTCGACCTCGACTGGTTCCACCGGCACGCCGGCGACGACGTGGTCATCCGGGACATCACGGCCGGCACGTGCTGCGTCGGCGTCTGGGGGCCCCGCGCCCGCGACGTCGTGGCGCCGCTCGCCGGGCCCGACTTCGCCGCCGGCGGCGTGCGCTACTTCCGGGGCACCCGGGGGTACGTCGGCTCGGTGCCCGTCACCGCGCTGCGCCTGTCGTACATCGGCGAGCTCGGGTGGGAGCTGTACACGACCGCCGACCTGGGCGCCAAGCTGTGGGACACGCTGTGGGAGGCGGGGCGGCCGCACGGGATGATCGCGGGCGGGCGGGGCGCCTTCAACAGCCTGCGGCTGGAGAAGGGCTACCGGTCCTTCGGCACCGACATGACCTACGAGCACGACCCCTGGGAGGCCGGGCTCGGGTTCGCCGTGAAACCGGACAAGGGCGAGTTCATCGGCCGTACGGCGCTGCTCCAGCGGCGCGCGGCCGTACGGCGGCGGCTCACCTGCCTGACGATCGACGGCCCCGAGGCCGTGGTCATGGGCAAGGAGCCGGTGTACGACGGCGACCACTGCGTCGGCTACGTGACCAGCGCCGCCTACGGCTACACGATCGGGAAGGGCATCGCGTACGCCTGGCTTCCGGTGGAGCTGACCGAGCCCGGCCAGACGGTCCACATCGGCTACTTCGACCGGCGGATCGCCGCCGTCGTCACGGCCGAGCCGCTCTTCGACCCCGCGATGACCCGGCTCCGCGGCTGACCTGGAGGACCTTTCATGAACTCATCCGAATCGCCGGCCGACGCACCGCTCGACGCGATCGACCCGGAGGTGGCGGCGGCCATCGACGCCGAGCTCCACCGCCAGCGGTCCACGCTGGAGATGATCGCCTCGGAGAACTTCGCGCCGGTGTCCGTCATGCGGGCGCAGGGGTCGGTGCTGACCAACAAGTACGCCGAGGGCTACCCGGGCAGGCGCTACTACGGCGGCTGCGAGCACGTCGACGTGATCGAGCGACTCGCCGTCGACAGGGTGAAGGCGCTGTTCGGCGCCGAGGCGGCCAACGTGCAGCCGCACTCCGGGGCGCAGGCCAACGCGGCGGCCATGGCGGCGCTGCTGGAGCCCGGCGACACGATCCTCGGGCTCGACCTCGCCCACGGCGGCCACCTCACCCACGGCATGCGGATCAACTTCTCCGGCAGGCTCTACAACGTGGTGGCCTACCACGTGCGCGAGGCCGACGGCCTGGTGGACATGGAGGAGGTCGGGCGGCTCGCCCGCGAGCACCGGCCCAAGCTGATCATCGCGGGCTGGTCGGCCTATCCCCGGCATCTCGACTTCGCCGCCTTCCGTGAGATCGCCGACGAGGTCGGGGCGTACCTGCTGGTCGACATGGCGCACTTCGCCGGCCTGGTGGCGGCCGGGCTGCACCCCTCGCCGGTGCCGCACGCGCACGTGGTCACCACGACCACCCACAAGACGCTGGGCGGGCCGCGCGGCGGGGTGATCCTGTCGACCGGAGAGCTGTCCAAGAAGATCAACTCTGCGGTCTTCCCCGGCCAGCAGGGCGGCCCCCTGGAGCACGTCATCGCCGCCAAGGCGGTCGCGTTCAAGATCGCGGCCGGTGAGTGGTTCCGCGACCGGCAGCGCCGCACGCTTGAGGGGGCGCGGATCCTCGCCGACCGGCTGGGGCGGCCCGACACGGCCGCCGCCGGGGTGCGGGTGCTGACCGGCGGCACCGACGTCCACCTCGTCCTGGTCGACCTGCGGGAGTCGGCCCTCGACGGGCAGCAGGCAGAGGACCGGCTGCACACGGCGGGGATCACGGTCAACCGCAACGCGGTGCCGTTCGACCCGCGCCCCCCGATGGTCACCTCGGGCCTGCGCATCGGCACGCCCGCGCTCGCCACCCGCGGGTTCGGCGAGGCGGACTTCGCCGAGGTCTCCGACGTGATCGCGGCGGCCCTGTGCGGGGACGGCTCGCCGGACGCCCTGGCCCATCTGCGGGGACGCGTCGAGGCCCTGGCCGCCAAGCATCCGCTCTACCCGGGGGTCTCGTGATGCACGGCGTCCCTGAGCAGCCCGACCGGCTGTGGAGCAGCCCCGAGCCCAGGCGGTCGTACGACGTCGTGATCGTCGGGGGCGGCGGCCACGGCCTGGCGACCGCGTACTACCTGGCGAAGAACCACGGCGTCACGAATGTGGCGGTGCTGGAGCGCGGCTGGCTCGCGGGCGGCAACATGGCGCGCAACACCACGATCATCCGGTCCAACTACCTGTGGGACGAGAGCGCCGGCATCTACGAGCACGCGCTCAAACTGTGGGAGGGCCTGGAGGAGGAGCTCGGCTATCCGCTGCTGTTCAGCCAGCGCGGCGTGCTCAACCTCGCGCACAGCCTCCAGGACGTGCGGGACGGCGTCCGCCGCGTGCACGCCAACCGGCTGAACGGCGTGGACGCCGAGTGGCTGACCCCGGAGCAGGTCAAGGAGGTCTGCCCGATCGTCGAGGTGTCGCCTGACGTGCGCTACCCGGTGCTCGGGGCGACCTTCCAGCCGCGGGCGGGCATCGCCAAGCACGACTACGTGGCCTGGGGCTACGCCCGCGCCGCCGCCGCGATGGGCGTCCACCTGATCGAGAACTGCGAGGTCACCGGCGTCGAGGTGGCGGGCGGCCGGGCGGTCGCCGTACAGACGACGCGGGGGCGGATCGCGGCAGGGAAGGTGGCGCTCAGCGCCGCCGGCCACTCGTCGGTGGTGGCGGAGACGGCCGGTGTGCGGCTGCCGCTGCAGACCCACCCCCTCCAGGCGCTGGTCTCCGAGCTGCTGGAGCCGGTCCACCCGACCGTGGTCATGTCCAACGCCGTCCACGTGTACGTCAGCCAGGCCCACAAGGGCGAGCTGGTCATGGGGGCGGGCATCGACGCGTACAACTCCTACCGGCAGCGCGGCGCGTTCCACATCATCGAGCGGCAGATGTCGGCGGCCCTGGAGCTGTTCCCCGTGTTCGCGCGGGCGCACGTGCTGCGCACCTGGGCGGGGATCGTCGACGTCAGCCCCGACGCCTCCCCCATCGTCGGGCTCACCGGCGTCGACGACCTCTACGTCAACTGCGGCTGGGGCACCGGCGGCTTCAAGGCCACCCCCGGGGTGGGCTGGTGCTACGCGCACACGGTCGCCCACGGCGAGCCGCACCCCCTGGCCGCCCCCTTCTCCCTCGAACGGTTCACCACCGGCGCGCTCGTCGACGAGCACGGCGCCGCCGCCGTGGCCCACTGACGACCAGGAGCCGACCCGAATGCTGTTGATCCCCTGCCCCTGGTGCGGCCCACGCGACGAGGCCGAGTTCCACTACGGAGGACAGGCGCACGTCGCCTATCCCGGCGACCCCGCCGCGCTGTCCGACGAGGAGTGGGCGCGGTACCTGTTCTTCCGCGCCAACCCGAAGGGCCGCCTCGACGAGCGGTGGAGCCACGCGGCGGGCTGCCGCCGCTGGTTCACGCTGACCCGCGACACGGCGACCAACGAGTTCGGCACCGGTTCCGGCAACGGTTCCGTCACCGGCGGGGTGACCGCATGACATCCCGCCGGCGGGACGGCCACCGGGGCGAGACGCTGCGCTTCCGGTTCGACGGCCGCGACTACGAGGGCCTGCGCGGCGACACGCTCGCCGCCGCCCTGCTGGCCAACGGCGTCCGCACGGTGGCCACGAGCCCGGGGCTCGGGCGCCCCCGGGGCGTGTACGCCGCCTGGACCGAGGAGCCCAACGCGATCGTCCAGGTCGAGCACCCCTTCCCCGAGCCGATGCTGCAGGCGACCACCGTCGAGCTGTACGACGGGCTGGTGGCCCGTGGCCTGCCCGGCCGGGGGGTGCTGGCCGACCGGCCCGACCCGGCACGCTACGACGCCGTCCACGCGCACTGCGACGTGCTCGTGGTGGGCGCGGGCCCGGCGGGGCTGGCCGCCGCCTCCGTGGCCGCGGCCTCCGGCGCGCGGGTGATCCTCGCCGACGACCGGCCGGTGGCCGGCGGCTCGCTGCCGGACACGGCGGAGACGGTCGACGGGGTCTCGGGAGCGGTCTGGGCCTCCTCCGTGCTCGCCGGCCTCGCGGGGCTCGCGGGGCCGGGGGGACCGGCGGATGTGCGGGTGCTCCACCGGACCACCGTGTTCGGGCACTACGACGACAACTACCTGGTGGCGGTCGAGCGGCGTGAGGAGGGCGCGGCGTCGCGGGAGCGGATCTGGCGGATCAGGGCGCGGCGCGTCGTGCTCGCCACCGGCGCGCACGAACGGCCGATCGCGTTCGCCGGCAACGACCTGCCTGGCGTCATGCTCGCCGGCGCCGCGCGGGCCTACGCCAACCGGTACGGCGTGCTGGCCGGCCGCCGCGCGGTCGTGTTCACCACCAACGACGCCGCGTACGACGCCGCGCGCGACCTCGCGGCGGCGGGCGTGGAGATCGCCGCCGTCGCCGACGTACGGCGGGGCGCCCCGGCGCGGGACGGCCTGGAGGTGCTCGCCGGCCACGTCGTCACCGGGACGGCGGGGGGCTCCGACGGCTCCGTGGCCTCGGTGACCGTCGCCCCGGCCGGCAGCTCGGCCGGCAGCTCGGCCGGAGGCTCGGGACGCCGGGAGATCGAGGCCGACCTGCTGCTCGTGTCGGGCGGGTGGAACCCGGTCGCCCACCTGTTCAGCCAGTCGGGCGGCGAGCTGCGCTACGACGAGGCGCTCTCGGCGTTCCTCCCCGGGAAGAGCCGTCAGGCCGTCGAGGTGGCCGGCGCCGCAAGGGGCGTGTTCACCCTCGCCGGCTGCCTGGAGGACGGCGCCGCCGCCGGTGCGCGGGCGGCCGAGGCCGCCGGCTTCCCGGCGGCGGCCGGTCGCCGTTTCGACGTGGCGGAGCCGGAGCCGATGCTCCCGCCCGAAGCCCTGTGGCTGGTCCCCGCGGACGACTACACGACCCACTTCGTGGATCTCCAGCGCGAGGTGACCGTCGCCGGCGTCCTGCGGGCGACAGGGGCCGGGCTGCGCTCCGTGGAGCACGTCAAGCGCTACACCACCGCCGGGACGGCCCACGACCAGGGCAAGCTCTCCGGTGTGCTGACCAGCGCCGTCGTCGCCCACGCCACCGGCGTGGAGATCGGCGATCTGGGCACGACCACGTTCCGCGCGCCGTACGTGCCGGTGAGCTTCGCCGCGCTCGCCGGGCGGGACCGCGGGGCGCTGCACGACCCGGTCCGGGTGACCTCGCTGCACGGGTGGCACGTGGCGAACGGCGCGCTCTTCGAGAACGTCGGCCAGTGGAAGCGGCCCTGGTACTACCCCCGCGACGGCGAGGACATGGAGACCGCCGTGCTGCGCGAGTGCCGTGCCGTACGGGAGGGCGCGGGGGCGCTGGACGCCTCCACCCTCGGCAAGATCGACGTGCGGGGACCGGACGCCGCCGAGCTTCTCGACCGGCTCTACACGAACATGATGAGTACCCTCAAGGTCGGATCGATCCGGTACGGCGTGATGTGCCGGGCCGACGGCATGGTCTTCGACGACGGCACCGTGATCCGCCTGGCGGAGGACCGGTTCCTGGTGACCACGACCACCGGCAACGCCGCCCCCGTCCTCGACTGGATGGAGGAGTGGCTGCAGACGGAGTGGCCGTCGCTGCGGGTCTACTGCACGTCGGTCACCGAGCACTGGGCCACCGTGGCCCTCGCCGGCCCCGGCTCCCGCGCCGTTCTTGCCGGGCTGGCTCCCGGGCTGGCGGTGGACAACGCGAGCTTCCCGTTCATGACCTGGCGGGACGCCGAGGTGGCCGGGCTGGCCGCGCGGGTGTGCCGGATCAGCTTCTCCGGGGAGCTGGCCTACGAGATCAACGTCAACGCCTGGGACGGTCTCACGCTCTGGGAGGCCGTCCAGGCGACCGGCGTGGTCACGCCGTACGGCACCGAGACCATGCACGTCCTGCGCGCGGAGAAGGGGTATCCGATCATCGGGCAGGACACCGACGGCACGGTCACCCCCGCCGACCTCGGCATGGACTGGGTCGTGTCGAAGAAGAAGGCCGACTTCGTGGGCAAGCGGTCCTTCTCCCGCCCCGACACGGCCAGGCCGGATCGCAAGCACCTGGTCGGGCTGCTGCCGGAGGACCCCTCGCTGCTGCTTCCCGAGGGGGCCCATCTCGTGGCGGACGCCGGCCTGCCCGAGCCGCCGGTCCCGGTGCTCGGTCACGTCACCTCCAGCTACCGCAGCGCCGCGCTGGGACGCACGTTCGCCCTCGCCCTGGTCCGGGGCGGCCGGGACCGGGTCGGCGACCGGCTGTACGCGCCGCTCGGCGACGGCGGCGACCCCGTGCCCGTGACCGTCACCCATCACGTCCTCTACGACCCCGAGGGAGCCCGCCGCGATGGCTGAGCGACTGAGCCCGCTGGCGTGGTTCGCGCCGGTGTCCTCCGACGGCCTGCGCGTCGCGGAGGTCCCCTTCCTCACCCAGATCGACGTGCGGGTGGATCCCGCCTCGCGGGCCGCGTCCGCGATCGGGCTCGCCCTCGGCGCCCCGCTCCCCACCGAGCCGGGAACGTACGCCACGGGCGACGCGGGAGACGTCCTATGGATGGGGCCCGACGAGTGGCTGGTGATCGCCCCGCCCGGCCGCGACGGTCTCGAAGCGCGCCTGGCCGAGGCGGCGGCGGGCGTCGAAGACGCGCACGTCGCGATCACCGACGTGTCCGCGCAGCGTACGACGCTGATCGTGGACGGCCCACGCTCCCGTGACCTCCTGGCCCACGGCTGCCCGATCGACCTGCATCCCCGGGTGTTCGGCCCGGGAAGCTGCGCGCAGACCACGCTGGCTCGGGCCGGCGTGGTGCTCGCCGCGAGGGAGGGCGACGAGTTCCTGCTGCTTGTTCGCTCGTCGTTCGCCGGTTACCTCGCCGAGTGGCTCCTCGACGCCGCCGCCGAATACCTGTGATCACCCGGCCGGCGCCGGAGTTCACGAGCGGCGCGGCCCCCGCCACGCCCCTGAGGGCCCCTGAGGGCCCCTGAGGGCGCTCCCCGCTGACACTGAATCAGGCGCGGATCGCGCCGGAGCGCACGACGCGGCGTGACCTCCCCGCCGCACACCTGACCTCCGATGTCCCGGCCGCCGCGGCGCCATGGCTTCCGCCTGCCCCGCGAAGCCGCGCCCGCGCGGAGCCGGCCACGGCCGGCTGAGTTAGTCGGAATGTCCAGCCGATCCACCGGTTCCACCATTCCGGCCGTGCTCAACAGGGCCCATAGTTTTGCCTCACCCGAGCGCATATGTCTAGTGAGACCGTTCTGGGTCCGCCCAAGTGAACAACCCCACGGCAGCCGATGGAGAACGCGTTGAACGACGATGTACGCCCCCGCGCAGCGGCGAGGACGGGCTCGCTGAGCGCCCGGGTCCAGACCACGGACGCGGGCGTGCGACTGACCGTCAGCCGCGACGACGAGATCATCCTGGACCGGGTTCCGCTCGGGTTCTCGATCGAAGGCATGTGCCTCGGCACGGACGCGGAGCTCGTGCACGTCTCGGATCGCACGGTCGCGGACCGGCTCACCCTCCGATCCGGCAAGGCCGCCGGTGACCATGACTACGAGCACCTCGAAAGCGTGCACACCTTCCGCGAGGGCGACGGCGTCGAACGGCAGGTCGTCGAATGGCAGGTCGTCGTGCGCACCGGGCGTGACGGCGTCGCGGTCCGCTACGCGCTGCCCTCGCTGGACGGGACGACCCGCGTCACGGGAGACCGCACGGCCGTCACCCTTCCGGCCGCGTCGAGGAGCTGGGTGCTCGACTACCAGACCTGGTACGAGACCCCCCGGTTCGGAGTGGACACCGCCGATCTGGCGAGCGGCGCGTACGGGTTCCCGTTCCTCACCAGGCTCGACGCGGCGACGCATGTCCTGATCACGGAGTCGGGCATCGACGGCCGCTTCGCGGGCGCGCACGTGGAGGCGGGCGAGCCCGACGCGGACGGCGGCCGGACGCTGCGCTTCACCCTCGCCGACGACGCCGTCGAGGTCGCCCGCGGGGTCGTCACACCGTGGCGCGTCTTCCTCGTCGGGACCCTGCCCGAGCTCGTCACCTCGCTGTTCGTCGAGGAGCTGGCGCCGCCCGTCCACACCGGCCTGGAGGAAGCCGAGTGGGTCCGGCCGGGACGTGCGGCCTGGTCATGGTGGTCCGACTTCTACTCGGGGGCGCAGCTGGACAAGCAGCGGCACTTCGTCGACGTCGCCGCCGGCCTCGGCTGGGAGCACCTGCTCATCGACTGCGGGTGGGAGGAGACCTGGGTGCCGGAGATCGTGGCCTACGCGAGCCGCCGGGGCGTCCAGGTGCACCTGTGGACCATCTGGCGCGACCTCAACAGCCCGGAGGACCTCCGGAAGCTGGCGCTGTGGCGCTCGTGGGGCGTCGCCGGGATCAAGGTCGACTTCATGGAGTCGGAGTCGAAGGACCGTTATCGCTGGTACGACACGATCCTCACCGAGACCGCCCGGCTCGGCCTCATGGTGAACTTCCACGGATCGGTCATCCCCCGCGGCTGGGCACGCACGTTCCCGCAGGTCATCGGGTACGAGGCGATCCGCGGCGCCGAATACTACGTGTTCTTCGAAAATCAGGCGCTCACCGCGTCCCACAACGTCGTCCAGCCTTTCACCCGCAACGTCGTCGGGGCGATGGACGCCACGCCCGTCGCGTTCGGCGCAGCGAACCGCACGACCAGCGACGGCCACGAGCTCGGGCTCTCCGTGGCGTTCGAGTGCGGGATCACCCACTTCGCCGACCACGTCGACGCCTACGCCTCACGCCCGCTCGCGGCCCGGTTCCTCGCGGAGCTGGCGCCGTACTGGGACGAGACGGTCCTGCTGGCGGGTGACCCCGACAGCCACGCGGTCATCGCCCGCCGGGCCGGCGATCGATGGTTCGTGGGCGGCATCGCCGCGGGGGACGCGCGCACGATCCGGGTGCCGCTGGACGCGCTCGGCGCGGGGCCGGACGCCCGCGTGTGGATCGTCAAGGACGCCGCCGCGGATGTCGCCGGGGATGTCGCCGCAAATGTCGCCGCGGATGTCGCCGGGAACACGGTCCCGGCGACCGGTCTCGCCGAGACGACCACGACCGCCGGCTGCGTGATCGAGGTCGAGGTGGCCCGCGACGGCGGCTTCGCCGCCATCGTGGCGCCGGCGGGCACCGAACTGTTCCGGGCCGCGCCACGTCCGCGTCATCCCGCCCCGGCCGTGCACCCGGCCGTCGCCGAGATCGGTGCCGACGGGACCGCGTCGCTGACCACCGACCCCGACGCCAGGTTGCGCCTGCCCCCCGGCTGGTCCGCCACCCGCGTCGGCGAGACCGGCTGGGCCGTACGCCCCGGCCGTGCACTTCGTCCCGGACGGCTCGGGGTCGTCACGGTGGAGCGGGACGGCGACGGCGTGGTCCCGGTCGTCTCCCACGCACGCGTCGTGCGCCCCCTCACCCCGGGTGAGCACGCGTTGCCCGACCTGCCGATGATCGCGTTCGTCAACGACGACGGACCGGTCGAGCGCGACCAGTCGAACGGGGCGGGCAACCCCGGCGACGGCGGGCCCCTGCGCGTGGCGGGCCGGGAATTCGGCCGGGGCCTCGGCACCTCGCCGTACTCGGAGGCGCGTTTCCACCTCGGCGGGCGGGCGGACACGTTCACCGGCGCGGTCGGCGTGGACGACGAGTCGACCGGCCGTGCCGCGGTCGCCGTCCTCGCGGACGGCCACGAGATCTTCACCGCCGTGGTCGAGGCGGGAAAGCCGGTCACGGCGTTCCGCCTCGGAATCCAGGGCGTCCAGACCCTTTGCCTGCGCAGCGAGACCACGACTACCGGCGACGCCGGCGTGCACGTCGACTGGGTCGACATCACCGTTCACGTCCCCTCCACCGACAGGTGACCCCCCATGTGCCGGTCGCCGACCGGCACGCGACACGATCAGAGGAACATGATGAGACGCAAGTGGATCACCGCCACGGCGACGATCGTGGCGGCAGGCCTCCTCACCGCCTGCTCCAGCGGATCCGGCGGGTCCGGCGGGTCCGGCGCCGCCTCGGACGAGAAGGTCACCCTCACCTACGCGAACTGGAGTGAGGACCAGACCCCCGCGATGGAGCAGATCGCGGCCGAGTTCGAGAAGGCGAACCCGAACATCACCATCAAGGTCCAGACGCTGCCGTGGCCCGAATACTGGTCCACGCTTCAGGTCGGGGCCGCGGGCGGGACCGCGCCGGACGCCTTCTGGATGCTCGCCGACCACTTCCGCGAGTACGCGAAGGGCGGCCAGCTGCTCGACCTGTCGGACACCGTGAAGTCCGCCGGCATCGACATGGGGTCCTACCCCAAGCCGGTCTCCGACTCCTACACCTACGAGGGCAAGATCTTCGCGCTGCCGAAGGACTTCGACACCAACGGCCTTTGGTACAACAAGGCGCTCTTCGACGCCGCGGGGGTCAAGTACCCCGACGACACATGGAGCTGGAAGGACGTCCAGGACGCGGCCAAGAAGCTGACCGACCCCAAGAAGGGCGTGTGGGGAATCGCGGCGCCGATCGACTCGCAGGGCGGCTTCTACAACACGATCCTCCAGGCCGGCGGGAACATCATCAACACCGGCGGCACCGCCTCCGACTTCGCGAGCCCCGCGGGGGTCGCCGGCCTGAAGTTCTGGACCGACCTCCAGGCGGCGGGCTCGTCTCCGACGCTGAAGCAGTTGTCGGACACCGAGGCGGTCTCGATGTTCGAGAACCAGAAGGTCGCCATGTACAGCTCCGGCGCGTACTGGGCCTTCAGGTTCCACAAGAATCCTGACCTGAAGGGCAAGGTGGACGTCGCGCCGCTGCCGCAGGGCGTCAAGCGCGCCACCGTCACCAGCGGCATCGGCAACGCCGGATACGCCGGGACCAAGCACCCGGAGGCGCTCAAGAAGTTCCTCGCCTTCCTCGGCGGGACCAAGGCGGCGGAGATCCAGGCGGCCACCGGAACGGTGCTCCCCGCCTACAAGGGGACGCAGAAGCCGTGGCTCGACGCGATGCCCGAGTTCCACCTGCAGGTGTTCATCGACGCCATCGACTACAGCGTTCCGCTCCCGGTCGCGGGCAACGCGTCCGAGTGGCAGGGCCTCGCCGCGCAGTACCTGACTCCCGCGTGGGACGGCAAGAAGCCCGTCGAGCAGGCGGCGAAGGAGTACCAGGACGCCGTCGACCAGGTGCTCGCCAAGCAATGACGAACGTGGTGACGAAGCCCGTGCGACGGCCGGCCGGCCGCACCGGCGGCCGCCGCACGGGCGTCAGCGCATCCGGCGGGTGGTGGGCGCTCGCGTTCATCGCCCCCGCGACGATCGGCCTGCTCGCGCTCTATGTATGGCCGTTCCTGTCCACGCTGGTCAAGAGCTTCCAGGACGTGCCGGCGTTCGGGCCCGCCACCTTCGTGGGAATCGACAACTACCGGAACCTCATCGGGGACGGCGACTTCTGGAAGGCGTTCAGAAACTCCGCGATCTACACCGCGATCATCCTGCTCGGCATTCCCCTGGCCGTCGTGCTCGCCGCGCTCATCGAGCAGGTCGGCCGGGGGCGCGGGGTCTACCGCGTGCTGTTCTTCCTGCCGGTCGTCACCCTGCCCGTCGCCGTCGGCATGGTCTGGCGGTTCATCTACAACGGCGACTTCGGGCTGCTCAACTCCGTGTTGGCGTGGTTCGGCGTCGACGGGCAGTTCTGGGTGGCGGACCCGCGGTTCACGATCTACGCCTTCGGCGTCGTCGGCATCTGGATGGGCCTCGGCATCAACCTGATCATTCTCGGCGCCGGGCTGCAGGCCATCCCGAAGACCCTCTACGAGGCGTCCTCCCTGGACGGCGCCGGCCGGGTCCGGCAGTTCTTCCACATCACCGTCCCACTGCTCACCCCGAGCATCTTCTTCGTGACGATCCTCAACGTGATCGCCGCGCTGCAGATGTTCGACCTGCTGTTCATCATGCTGCGCGGGGTGAACAACACGGCCCTCACCGACTCCAAGACGATCGTGTACCTGTTCTACGAGAAGGCGTTCGTCCAGTTCGACCAGGGCTACGGCGCCGCGATCGCGATCGTGCTCCTCATGGTGATCATGATGGCGACGGCGCTCCAGTTCCGTCTGCAGAAATCCTGGGTCTTCTATGGCTGAGTCCGCTCAATCCGCTGAGGCCGCTCAATCCGCCGAGGTTGCTCGATCCGCCGAGGCCGCCGTCCGGCGTGCGCCGCGCTCCCGGCGGCGGGGGAAACCGCCCGGCGCATGGCCGATCCACGTGCTCCTCGTCATCGCGGCCGCCTTCATGGTCGTGCCGTTCGTCTGGCAGCTCCTCACCGTCTTCAAGACGACCGCCGAGGTGACCAGGATCCCGCCGACGTTCCTTCCCGAGGATCTCAGCCTGCACTCGTTCGAGACGTTCTTCTCGACCGTGCCGTTCTGGTCGATGTTCGCGGTCTCCGCCGGCTCCCTCGTCCTGCGGGTCGCCGGTCAGATCGTGGTGGCCGCGCTCGCCGGGTACGCGTTCGCGCGCATCCCGTTCCGCGGCAGCGGGCCGCTGTTCGGCCTGTTCATCGCCATGCTGATGGTGCCCAGCCAGCTCTTCCTGATCGGCCAGTTCGAGCTGATCCGCGATCTGAAGCTGCTGGACACCCTGCCGGCCCTCGCGATCCCCGGCCTGTTCTCGGCGTTCGGCACGTTCCTGATGCGGCAGGCTTTCCTCACGATGCCGAAGGACTACGAGGAGGCGGCGCGGCTCGACGGCGCCAACACGTTCCAGGTGTTCTTGTACGTCATGCTTCCGATGGCCAGGCCGATGCTCGCCGCGCTCGCCGTGCTGACCGGCCTCTATTCGTGGAACGACCTGCTCTGGCCGCTCATCGTCTCCCCCTCCGGGGAGAACCGGCCGCTGCCGGTGGGCCTGGCGGGACTGCAGGGACAGTTCGGAACGGACTACCCGACGCTCATGGCGGGTGCGCTCGTGTGCTCGATACCTCTCGTGATCGTCTTCCTGGTTCTGCAGCGGCAGTTCTTCGCGGGCATCGCGAGCAGCGGACTCAAGGGATGAGACACAAGTGGATGAGACACAAGTGAACGACACGCCGATCCACCTGCGCGCGGGTGGCACCAGCCTCGTCATCGCCGTCGACGGCGGACGGCTTCCGCGCGTCCTGCACTGGGGACCGGATCTCGGCGCGCTCGGGGACGACGCCCTGGCGGCCCTGCGGACGGCCGCTCTTCCCGCCGTCGGCGACAGCGAGGTGACCTACCCCCAGCCCGTCCCGGTGCTTCCCCAGCTGACGGAGGGCTGGCTCGGCCGCCCCGGGCTCACCGGCGACAGCGACGGCCGTCGCTGGGCCCCGAAGTTCCGCGACGCGGCACATGAGGCCCGCGACGACGCCGAGGGGCCCGTGCTGCGCAGCACGGCGCACGACCCCGAGTACGGCCTGTCCGTCGACATCGAGATCCAGGTGCTCTCCGCGAGCGGGCTCGTCCGCCAGCGTGCGGCCGTCAGGAACGACACGGCGGCTCCGTACCGTGTCGGTTCCCTGGAACTGGCTCTCCCCGTGCCGCCGGAGGCGACGGAGATCCTCGACCTGACCGGCCGCTGGGCGCTTGAGCGGGTGCCGCAGCGCCGCCCCTTCCATGTCGGGGAGTGGGTCCGGGCCTCCAGGGGCGGCAAGCCGGGGCTTGAGCACACGTTGCTGCTGGTCGCCGGTGAGGAGGGCTTCGGATTCCGGCACGGCCTGGTGTGGGCCACCCATCTCGCGTGGAGCGGCAACCAGGTGCTCGCCGCCGAGCGGACCCCCGCCGGCACCCGGCATCTCACCGCGGGCGAGGTGCTGCTCGCGGGCGAAGTGGTGCTCGGGGAGGGCGAGTCTCATCGCACTCCGTGGCAGTACGGGTCGTGGGGAGCCGGGCTGGACGACCTCGCCTCGCGCTTCCACCGGCACCTGAGGTCACGGCCGCATCACCCTCGCTCCCCCCGGCCGGTGGTGCTGAACACCTGGGAGGCGGTCTACTTCCACCACGATCTCGCCACCCTGACCGCGCTCGCCGAACGCGGAGCGCAGGCTGGCGCCGAGAGGTTCGTGCTCGACGACGGATGGTTCCTGGGCCGCCGCGACGACACCAACTCGCTCGGCGACTGGACGGTCGATCCGGACGTCTGGCCCGGCGGTCTCGAACCCCTCGCGACCCGGGTGCGCGAGCTGGGGATGGACTTCGGGCTCTGGTTCGAGCCGGAGATGGTGAGCCTCGACTCCGATCTGGCCCGCGAGCACCCGGAATGGATCTTCGACGGAGGGCACGGCCCCGGCCCCGCCTCCCGCTACCAGCACGTGCTCGACCTCGGCCACCCCGGCGCGTACGCGTACCTGTTCGAGCGGATGAGCCACCTCGTCGGGTCGCTCGGCATCGCCTACATCAAGTGGGACCACAACCGGTACCTGCTCGACGCCGGCCACACTCCCGGTGGGCGCCCGGGGGTGCGCACGCAGGTCGAGCAGGTCTACCGGCTGATGGCGCAGCTCAAGGCCGCCCACCCGGGGCTGGAGATCGAGTCGTGCGCCAGCGGCGGCGGACGCGTCGACCTCGGCGTCCTGGAGTTCGCCGACCGGGTCTGGCCGAGTGACTGCAACGACCCGCACGAGCGGCTGGAGATCCAGCGCTGGACGGGGCTGCTGGTGCCCCCGGAGATGCAGGGCACGCACATCGGAGCCGAGGAGTCGCACACGACGCACCGGACGCATCCGCTCGACTATCGGGCGGAGAAGGCGCTGTGGGGGCACCTGGGGGTCGAGACGAACCTGCTCACCGCCGACGACGAGACCCGGGCGGCGCTCGCCCGGTGGATCGCCTTCCACAAGGAGCATCGGGCGCTGCTCCACTCGGGCGACGTCGTCCACGCCGACCTTCCCGACGCGGCGTTCCGCCTGGAGGGCGTCGTTGCGCGCGACCGCGGTGAGGCGCTCTACGCGTTCAGCGTCGTCGAACGGCCCGCGACCTGGCCGCCCGGCCGCATCCGGCTGCCCGGTCTGGACGACGCGCGCGACTACACCGTCGAAGCCGTCTACCCGGGATCGGCGCCCGCGGCGGGCACCGTCCTCCCGCCGTGGCAGCGCGCCGGGGTCACGCTGCCGGGACGCGCGCTGCGGCTCGCCGGCGTCGAGGCGCCCTCATTGGACGTCGACCGGTCGGTGCTGCTGCGGGTCGTGAGCGCGCCGCCGGCATCGTGACGCCGTGATGTCGCGTTGTCGTGACGCCGTGAGGCAGGGCCCGGACGGGCTCAGCCCTTCGCTCGGTTGCGGTACTCGGTCGGACTGGCCTCGTGCATCCGCTTGAAGTGACGGGAGAAGTAGAACGGGTCGGGATAGCCGACCTCGCGGGCGATGGCCGCCACCGTGGCGTCCGTCGTGTCGAGGAGGTTGCGCGCCTGCGCCATCCGCAGCGCCGTGTGGTGCGCGAGCACCCCGCCCCCGGTGGCGCGGCGGAACAGCGCGCTCAGATGGGAGGGAGAGACGCCGACCATCGACGCCAGGTCCGCGACCCGGACCGTGCTGTCCAGCCGCTCGGCGAGGTAGGCCATCGCGCGTTGCAGCGGGTCTCCGGGCACCGGCATGGCCCGGTCCACCACGATCTGTGTGAGGAGTTTCCACGCCGCGCCCGCCGCGCCCATCAGGCTCGCCGGCGAATGGTCCCGTTCGAGGGTCGTCACGATCTCGTCGAGCAGCGCGACCGCCCGGTCGAGCCGGCGGATGGGAAGCAGCGGCCTGGACGCGCCCACGCCGATCTCCTTGACGAGCTCGGGCAGGTCGGTTCCCCGGAGGTGGCACCACCAGATCGTCCAGGGTGCGTCCTCCGAGGCGCCGTACGCGTGCGGTGTTCCGTGCGGGATCACCAGAGCCGTGCTCGACCCGATGCGATGCCGCGTTCCCTCGATCTCCGCCCATCCGGTGCCGGCCGTGCACAGGATGAGGATGGACTCGGCGATGCCACCAGGCCGCTTCATCAGGTGATCCGTGGCATGCGGATAGTACCCGGTGTCGGTGACCATGAGGCGCCGGGTCACCGGGCGGGAGTGCGCCTCGATCACGACACGCCGCGGCACGACGGTCAGCCGCTGGTTGGCGAACCCTTCCTGGATCGGCATCCGCCCAGTATGGCATGCCGTCGGAACGTCCAGGTGATCTCCAGCATCCACCATTCCGCACGAGCCCGCGCACGTGTTGACTGACGACGATGACCGACCGGACATATCACTCAAATATCGATAAGGCGGGGATGATGGGGCGAGGTTTGCTGTCCGGGAAGGTGGCCGTGGTGACCGGCGCGGCTTCCGGCATCGGTGCAGCGGTGGTGGAGCGGTTCCTCGCCGAGGGGGCCCGGGTGATCGCGGTGGACGTGGCCGGCCAGGCCGCCGACCGGCCGGAAGTGCTGGCGATCACCGGTGACGTCGCCGACGCCGCGACCTGGCGGCGGATCGCGGACGTGGCGCGAGCCGAGTTCGGACGGCTGGACGTGCTCCACAGCAACGCCAGCGTGGTGGTCAGGGCTCCCGCCCACGAGATGGCCGAAGACGATTGGGACCGGCAGCTCGCGGTCAACTTGACGGCGACGTATCTGGGCGTCAAGGCGTGCCTCGGGCTCCTGAGGGAGAACCGGGGCGCCGTCGTGCTGAGCTCGTCCGTACACGCTCTGGTAGGCATCCCCCTGCATCCGGCCTACGCCGCCGCCAAGGGCGGCCTCGTGTCGCTCGGCCGTCAGCTGGCCGTGGAGTACGGCCCGGAGGTGCGGGTCAACACCGTGCTTCCCGGGCCGATCCTCACCCCCGCCTGGGACGGCATCGGCGAGGAGGACCGCCGCCGCAGCGCGGCCGCCACCGCGGCGGCGCGGTTCGGCCGGCCCGACGAGGTGGCCGCCGCCGTGACCTTCCTCGCCTGCGAGGAGAGCTCGTACGTCACCGGCGCGTGCCTTGTGGTCGACGGTGGATGGACGGCGGTGAAGGACTCCGCGTGACGCTCCGCGAGGCCGGCGGCGTGGCGGGCTCCCCGGCACGCCGGCGTCATGGATTCGCCGGAAGCCGGCATCGCGGCGCGTGTGTCTCACACCGCGTCGGCGGAGGGGCCTGGCGACTCCGTGTCCGGGTCGGGGGGAATGGCCGGGACCGTGGCGGAGATCACCGCGCCCTGGCCGGGCGCCGACTCGACCGCGAAGCTCCCCGCCAGCCGTGTGACGCGCTGACGCATCGCGATGAGGCCGAAGCCGCCCTCGCCCGCGGCCGAGGGAGTCGCCCCGGAGGTGAAACCGGCCCCGTCGTCGCGCACGTCCAGCACCACGACGTCCTCCATGTACGACAGGGTGAGGGCGACCCGGGTGGCCGAGGCGTGCTTGCCGGCGTTGGCCAGCGCCTCCTGCGCCACCCGCAGCAAGGTGATCTCCACCTCCGTGTGCAGCGGCAGCGGATCGCCGGTGACGGTCACCGAGGCGGACACGCCGGTGGTCTGCGCCCATTTCGCGGCGACGTCGCGGAGGGCGGTGGCGAGCTGGGCGTCGTCGAGCGGCGCCGGGCGCAACGCACGGACCGAACGGCGAGCTTCGTTCAGGCCCTGCCTGGCCAGCGAACGCACCGTTTCCATGCGCGCGCGGGCGGCGGCCGCGTCGTCGCTCACGCTGTCGGCGATTTCGAGCTGGGTGAGGATGGCGATCAGATCCTGCGCGATGGTGTCGTGGATCTCCCGGGCCATCCGCTGCCGTTCCCCCAGCACGCCGGCCTCACGGGCGCGGATCAGCAGTTCGGCCTGCAGGTCGGCGTTCTCCTCGGCGAGCGCGGCCAGTCTGGCGCCGGTCGCCCGCAACTGCACGATCATCACCTTGCGTTGCTCGTTCTGGTCGGAGATCCGCCGCATGAAAAGGCCGCTCGCCGAGGCGACCAGCACGGCGATGAGGAAGGAGTAGAGCTTCTCGCCGGGAGTCCGCCCGAGCCCGGAGGGGGCGGCGACGAGCACACCGGCCGTCGCGACCACCCCACCGTACGCCCACCATCCCGGCAGCAGGGCGAAGGCCTGTATGAACGCTCCCACGCCTGCCACGGTGAAAAGCGGGTCGATCCTGACCAGTGCCCCCACGATGACCAGCATCACGGCGAAGTAGCCGATCGCGGTCAGCGGTCGCGTGATCCGGCCGGGACCCGACATGACCACGAGCCAGTGCAGGGCTCCTGCGAGCGACGCCAGAGCCAGCACCTCCGGCCGCCAGTCGCGCGATAGGGCGAAGACCGCCGGAAAGAGGATGAACAGGTACGGCACGGCCGACCTCGCGCGATCCCACCGCGAGACGCCGGCGCGGGCGCCGTTCACCACCGGAGCGCGTCGACGGCGCTGTCACCGACGGGAACCGATGCCATGACGCTCAGCGTAGCCAAGGAGATCACGCGCCGAGCATCCCCGACGGGCGGCGCTTCGGCATCCACCGAACAGCCGACCCGGTCGATTCCGCCCCGGCGCTTGAGCTCATTGCTGGACGGACTCAGCCTCAACACGGTGTTGCACCTGGGCATACCCAGCCCGCAAGGCTGCGTCGAGGTCCTTAAAGCGCATCTCGACGAACTGGCCACCCGATCCCGCCCATGCTCGCCGCCCCTCGGAGAAGCACATCAAGCGTCCCCAAAAGGCGAGAGAGTCCTCCACGTGAGCCCGAAGCCACTCGTCCTCCCCACGGGCCGGCGCCTCCTGGGGTTTTCGTACTACTGGTAGCAACACTTGTCTTCGTGCAGCTGTCGCCGGCTATTCGGTGTCTTTGGGGTGCCGAGGCGACGCATAGATTACCCAGACAGTGCGAGTGACATCATCGATGGCATAGCGGACACGCCCGCCGCTGGTGACCTCGAATTCCCACTGCTCCAAATCCTCGCCGTTGTGACGATGAGTCGCGAGATCGCCGCGTAGGCGATGCTGACGGTCGCGGTTCGAGCGTGAACGGGGATCAACCCGCAGCGCCTCGAAGCATCGGCGCGTATTGGCCAAGGCATGACGGCACAGTTCTTCCCAGCCCCTGACCGCTTCGCTGGCGCCAAACCGGATATCCCACTCGCCATCCGGTGGTGGCACCGTAACCCGATCTCCACGCTTCGGGCTCATGCCGAAACCTGCACCGGCCCGAAGTCGCCGTTTGTGGGCTTACGAGCCTCGGCGTAGTGCGCAGGGTGGGCCTTGATCCTGGCAGTGGCTCGCCAGCCGGCGATGACTTCCTGCGTGGTGGCATCGACCTCCAGCTCCGCCGCATCGGAGAGCGCTTCGACCAGTTCCAGGGTGAAGGCACGCAGTTCGTCAGAAGATAGGTGGCGGACCCAAGGGAAGACCTCCGGCATCGCTATTACCAGCGCACGCGCAGTGGGATCATGCTTGATCAAGGCAAGGAACAGCCGGGACGCGGTGGTGAACGACTGTTCGCGCTCCTCTTCACGGTCCGCTGCCGTCAGGTAGAAATCTGGAGCATCGCGATGGGTGACACGCACGCGTCCCAGGCGTGCCGCGCGCTCGGCGACCGCCCGGGGATTTCTCGACAAGTCAGAGAAGGTCACTGCGTCGGCATGGCCAGTGCTCACACCATCAGGGTACATCAGAACACGTTCTGACATGAGCGATCCAAAGAGACCCACGGCTACCGGCGAGACCGCTGCCCGTCCAGCCGCCTCAGACCTCAAGTAGTAAGCGGGTTCGGGGTACAGCCGCCCTGGTACCGGCCGCAGTTCGATGCGGGATGACCGCCGAGCATGTGCCCGACGCTGACTGGATCAACGTCTACTGTCGGCCGCCCCTGACCCCGACTTCGGCAAAGCGTTCGCTCACTACGTCGACCGACTGGATCAAATCGTGAACTTCTTCGCGCGAATCGCGGCGCAAAGCAGTGGAGCGCGTGCGGGTCACGAGGCGACGGCGGGGTAGGGCGAGCGGAGCTCCTCCGCCAGCCACTCGATGGTGCGGCGCAGGCCGGTCGCCGGGTCGACCCGGGGACGCCAGCCCAGCCGCGACTCGGCGAGCGTGGTGTCCGGCCGCCGCACGGCCGGGTCGTCCACCGGCCGTTCGACGTACCGGATCGGCGACGAGGAGCCCGTGAGGTCGCGGATCATCTCCGCCAGCTCGGTCATCGACATCTCCGCCGGGTTGCCGATGTTGACCGGCCCGGCGAAGTCGCCGGCCGCGAGCGCGAGGATGCCTTCCACCGTGTCGTCCACGTAGCAGATCGACCTGGTCTGGCCGCCGTCACCGGTCACGGTGATCGGCTCGCCGGTCAGCGCCTGCCGGATGAACGTGGGGATCGCCCTGCCGTCGTGCGGCCGCATCCGGGGGCCGTAGGTGTTGAAGATCCGCGCGATGCCCGTGTCGGCGCCGCGCGAGTTGCGGTAGGCCGTGGTCAGCGACTCCGCGAACCGCTTGGCCTCGTCGTACACGCTGCGCGGGCCGACGGGGTTGACGTTGCCCCAGTACGTCTCCTTCTGAGGGTGCTCCAGCGGGTCGCCGTACACCTCGCTGGTGGAGGCCAGGACGAACCTGGCGCCCTTCTCGGTGGCGAGCCCGAGCGCGTGCAGCGTGCCGAGGCTGCCCACCTTGAGCGTCTCGATCGGGTGGCGCAGGTAGTCGGCCGGGGACGCGGCGGAGGCGAAGTGCAGCACCAGGTCGACGCCGCCGGTCACGTGGACGAACCCGGTGAGGTCGCACTCGACCAGCCGGAACGCCGGCCGGCCCATGAGGTGCTCCACGTTGCGGGGCGACCCCGTCAGGAAGTTGTCCATGCACACCACGGCGGCGCCCCGCTCCAGGAGCCGTTCGCACAGATAGGAGCCGAGGAAGCCGGCCCCGCCGGTCACCACCACACGGGCACCGTTCATCACACACCCACCTCCAGCAGTCCGTGTACGGCGTCGAGGACTTCGGTCACACCGATCTCCAGCAGGCCCGGCGCGGGGCTGTCCGCGTGCGGATCACCCGTCCGCCCCGCCCAGAGAGGCACGTGCGGGCGGCCGGGGGGCGGCCCCCACAGCGCGGGCGCCACGGGCCCGTAGAGGATCACCGAGGGGGTGCCCGTCGCCGTGGCCACGTGCGAGATGCCGGTGTCCCCGCAGATCACCAGTGCCGCGTGGCCGACCAGCGCGGCCAGCTCCGGCAGGCTTGTACGGCCCGCCACCACGGCGTCGTCCGGCAGGCCTGCGAGGGCGGCCACCTGCCTGGCCAGGGCCGTCTCGTCGATGCCGCCGGTGACCACCACCCGGTGGCCGAGCCCGGCCAGCTCGGCCGCGACCTTGGCGAACCTGTCCGGCGGCCACTGCCTGGCGTACGCCGACGCCCCCGGGTGGAGGATCACCTCGCCGCCGTGGAGCGGGCTGGGGCCGGGGTCGCGCAGGGCCAGGTCGTCCGGATCGGCGGCGATGCCGTACCAGTCGAGCAGGGAGCACCACCGCCGCACCTCGTGCGACTCCGCGCGCCAAGGGGGGCCGTCGACCGCCGGGACGCCGGGATGGGCGTGGCTGAGCAGCCGCCCCGGCCGGGTGCGGCGTAACGCCATGATGCTCTCCGGCCCGCTCCCGTGCAGGTTGACCGCGATGTCCGGGGCCGTGAAGGGCACCGGTCCCGGGCCCGACACGTCGAGCAGCTCGTCGACGCCGCCGATCAGGGGCAGCAGCGTGCCGAGGTAGGCGGGCGTGGCGAGCACGATGCGATGCCCGGGGTAGGCCCGGCGCAGGGCCCGCAGCGCGGGGACCGCCGTGAGCAGGTCGCCGAGCCCGAGCCCGCGTAAGGCGAGCAGCACCGGCCGCCCGTCCCCCTCCTGTTCTCCAGCCACTTCTACGGCCACGACGTCTCCGTGGAGGAGCAGACGACGAGCTCTTTCACCTCGCACCCGCGCGGCTGACCGAGCGCGAAAAGGATCGTGGCGGCGACGTCCTCGGGCTGGTTGAGCCGCGCGTCGGGGCCGGGCTTGTACTGCTCGTCGCGGTCGTCGAAGAAGCTGGTGTGCATGCCGCCGGGGATGAGCAGCGTCACCCCCACCTCACCGGCCAGCTCGGCGGCGAGGGCGCGGGTGAAGCCCACCACGCCGAACTTCGCGGCGCAGTACGCCGTCGCGTCGCTCACCGCCTTGATCCCCAGCGTGGACGCGACGGTCACGACCTTGCCCCCGGAGCGGCGCAGGTACGGCAGGGCCGCCCGGACCACCGAGGCGGTTCCCAGCAGGTTGACCTGGAGCACCCGTTCCCACTTCTCCGCCGGTACGTCCTCCAGCCGCCCGCAGGCGTCGATGCCCGCCGCGGTGACCACGCCGTCCAGCCCGCCCGCACGCTCGGCCAGCTCACGTACGGCACGCTCGGCCTGCTCCCGGTCGGACAGGTCGGCGCGGACGTGGTCCACGTCGCCGTCGGGCGCCGCGAGGTCGACCACGAGTGGCCGTCCGCCCGCCTTCGCGACCGCGGCGGCGGTCGCCCGGCCGAGGCCGGACGCCCCTCCGGTGATCAATATGTTTCCCACCATCGATATGTCCCTTTCTGTGGGCGGGCCGCGCGGCCCGCCGGGAGTCGGTCAGGAGGCCGCCTGAGCGGCGGCGATCAGGCCGGTCGTGGAGTGACCGGGCACGGTGGGGAGGATCACGACCTCCCCGCCTACCCGCCGTACGGCCTCGGCCTCGGGCATGGACCGCTCGGTGTAGTCGCCGCCTTTGACCCACACGTCGGGGCAGAGGCGTCCGATGACGTCCGACGGCGTGTCCTCCTCGAAGACCGCCACCGCGTCCACGCAGGCCAGCGCCCGCAGGATCTCCACCCGGTCGCGCTCGCCGACGAGGGGGCGGCTCGGCCCCTTCAGCCGCCGGATCGAGTCGTCGGAGTTGAGGCACACGACGAGCGCGTCGCCGAGTGACCTCGCCCGGCGCAGGAGGCTGACGTGACCGGCGTGCAGCAGGTCGAAGCAGCCGCCGGTGGCGATGAGCCGTCCGCCCGCCGCGCGGACGGCGGCGGCGACCTCGAAGGCCGACGCCCCGGGATCGAACGCCCCTGGATCGAACGACGCGGGATCGAACGACGCAGGACCAGACGGCGCAGGACCAGACGACGCAGGGCCGAACGACGCAAGGCCGAACGGCGCAGGGCCGAAGGACGCGGGCGCCTCGGCGGCGGAACCGGGCAGGCGCAGCGCCGCGGCGCCCCCCGCCTCGACGAAGCGGGTGGCCTCGCCGACCGCCCGGGCGACGGCGTCCTCGGTGGAGGCCCCGTCCGCCAGGGCGGCCGCCGCCGCGGCCGCGAACCTGTCGCCGGCGCCGCAGGGGTCCGTGCCGACGCTGACGGCGGGAGGCGGGATGGGGACCAGCCGGCCGCCCCGGCGCGCCAGCACCGCTCCCCGCTCCCCCAGCGTGATCGCCACCGCTTCGACGTCGAGGTCCCGCACCAGGCGGCGGGCCACCCGGTCGGGCTCCGCGGACGGCAGGCCGCTCAGCCCCCGCGCCTCGGCCTCGCTCGGCGTGACGAGAGCGCACCCCGGCATGGGCAGGGGGCCCCTGGGGTGGGGGTCCCAGACGATCGGGACCCGGAGGCCGCGCAGGACGTCCCGGTGAAGCTCGGCCACGCCGCCGCCGTAGTCGGCCACCAGGACGGCGCTCGCGCTCCGCAGAGCGGCCGCGGCCCTTTGAGCGGCCCTGTCAGCGGCCTTTGGAGCGGCCCCGCCAACAGCCCTGCCGGCGTCGGAGCCTCCGGCGGAGATGCCGTGACCGGCCTCGGGCCGGCCGTCGCCGGTGTCGACCCTCAGCAGGGTCTGTCCCCGCGCGCGGATACGTGTCTTGCGCACGGTGGTCCCGCGCAGCGGCAGCCGGACGATCTCGACCGACGCTCCGAGAAGGCTTTCGAGACGGCGGCCGGACGGGTCGTCGCCGATGGCGGTCACCAGCACGACCCGGGCGCCGTCGCGGGCGGCGAGCAGCGCCGCCAGGCCGGCCCCTCCCGGGCGGTGGCGCTCGGCCCGGCTCTCGACGACGGGCACGGGGGCGTCCGGGCACAGGCGGTTGGAGTCCCCGTCGACGTCGACGTCGAGCAGCGAGTCCCCGACGATGACGAGCGGGCCCGCGCCCGGTCTCCCGGCTCGCTCTCCACGACCGTTGAGCCGGCTCATGCGGCCTCCTTCACCGGCGGGTTCGCGACGCCGACGTGCCCGCCACCGTGCCCGCCACCGTGCCCGCCACCGTGCCCACCGACGTGCCCGACGGCGCGCCGCCGCGCCCGGGCCCGCTCACCACGCTCGTGACAGCACCCACGTGTCAACCGGCCGGTCCTCCTCACGTGCAGGCCTTCTCGATCACGTCACACAGCATGTGGATCACGGTGAGGTGCACCTCCTGGATCGTCGCCGTGTCGCCGACCGGAACGGCGATCGCCTCGTCGCACAACTCCGCGAGCGGGTTGGGAGCGGGCCCCGTCAGCGCCCACGTCGTCAGGCCGCAGTCACGCGCGGCCTCCGCCGCCCCCGTCACGTTGGGGCTGGAGCCGCTCGTCGACAGGCAGACCAGCACGTCCCCCGGCCGGCCGTGCGCCCGCACCTGCCGCGCGTACAGCTCGGTCATGCCGAAGTCGTTGCCGATCGCGGTCAGGGTCGAGGTGTCGGCGTGCAGCGGGATCGCCGCGTACGCCCGCCGGTCGACCTTGTACCGCCCGACCAGCTCCGCCGTCAGATGCTGGGCCTCGGCCGCCGAGCCGCCGTTGCCGCACGCCAGCAGGCGGCCTCCGCCGGACAGCACTGCGGCGAGCTTGAGGCCCCACGCGTTGATCTTGGGTGTCTCCGGGTCCACCGCGGTCAGCGCGGTGCTCAGCCGGGCCAGGTGAGGATGCATCGCTCAACCTCCCGCGGCGGCGACGCCGTCCAGGCGTTCGCCGACCATGTCGCGGTACACGGACTCGGTCTGGGCGGCGACCAGCGGCCAGCCGTACCGCGATCGGGCCCGCCGCACCCCGGCCGCGGAAAGCGCGGCGCGCAGCTCGGGCCGGTCCAGCAGGTCGCACAACGCTCGTGACAGGGCGCGCGGCTTGCGCGGCGGCACCAGCACCCCGCAGCCCGCGACGGTGTCGAGGTGGCCGCCGACGCTCGACGCCACCACGGGAACACCGCAGGCGAGGGCCTCGAGTGTCACCATGCCGAACGGCTCGTACCAGGGCACGGTCGCGAGCACGTCCGCCGAGCGCATCAGCGCGGGCACCTCCGCCCGGCCGACGCTGCCGATGAGCCGGACCCGGTCGGTCAGGCCGAACGCGCCGGCCAGCGCACGCAGCCGCTCCGGCTCCTCGTCCCCGTCCGTTCCGCCCGCGATGACCAGCTCGGCCCCGGGGACCAGCCGCATCGCGCTGACGACGGTGTCCACCCCCTTGCGGGGGACCATGCGGCCGATGCTCAGCACGCGGGGCCGTCCGCCGCGCGGGGCCACCGGGCCGTCCGGGCGGAACAGTTCGAGGTCCACGCCGCACGGCACGACGGCGATCCGCTCGTCCGGCACGCCCATCGCCAGCAGCTCCTTGACCTCGTCGCCGCAGGTCGCGATCACCGCGAGGGCGCGCCGGCCGACATCGCGCTCGATGGCGATCCGGTCCGGCGGGCTGGTGTCGGCGTCGCCCTGCCAGCGCCGCTTGACCGTGCCGAGCGCGTGGAACGTCTGCGCGACCGGGACGCCGAGGTCGTCGGCCGCCGTGAGCGCGGCCAGCCCGCTCATCCAGAAGTGGGCGTGCGCGACGTGGGGAGGCTCGGCCCGCCATCGGCCGGCCAGGTGGTCGGCGAACTCCGGCATGTACGGCAGGAGCTCGTCCTTGGGGACCGGCTCCGGCGGCCCGGCGGGCACGTGCTCCACCGTCACGCCGGGCGCCACCGGCACCACGTCCGGCTGGTCCGGCGAGGTCCTGCGCGTGTGGACCGTCACGTCGTTGCCCCGCGCGGCGAGGGCCGCGGCGAGCGCGGCGACGTGCACGTTCTGCCCGCCGGCGTCGACGCCGCCGAGAGCCGCCAGCGGGCTGGCGTGCTCCGATATCAGGGCGATCCTCATGGCACCCTCTCCTTCACGGCCGCCAGGCGGCGGACCGCCTCGGCGACCTGTTCGCCACGGACCGACGAGAGGCACGGGTGTCCGGGCACCGGGCAGACACGCGCCCGGGTCCCGCCGCAGGGGGCGTGCTGGTCGCCCAGCAGCACCGACGGCACTCGGTACGGCGCCCACCGGGCGGCCGGGACGACGGGCGCGAACAGGCTGACCACCGGGGTGCCGACGGCGGCGGCCAGGTGCGCGGGGCCGGTGTTGGCCACGACCACCGACGACGCGCCGGCCAGCACGGCGGCGAGCTCGGCCAGCGAGGTGGCGCCGCCGATGTCGGCCGCTTCCGGGCCCGCGACGAGGGCCGTGAGCGCGCGCTCGCCGGGACTGCCGGTCACGACGACCCGCTCCCCCGCCGCCACCAGCTCCTGGACGGCCTCCGCCCAGCGTTCCAGGGGCCAGGATCGGGCGGGCGCGGTCGTCCCGGGGTGCACCACCACGTAGCCGGGCGGGCCGGTGAGCCGCTCCACGTCGGGCAGCGGCTCCCGCACGGCGAGCGCCCCGTCGTCGCCCGGCGGCAGCTCGAACCCGGCCGCCCTGGCCAGGCCGAGCATGCGCTCCGCCTCGGGCACGTCCACGCTCTCGTCCACCACGTGGCGTACGTCGAGCAGGGAGCCGGGGTAGTCCTCGCTGATCGCGGCGATCACCGGGACGCCGACCAGCCGGAGCAGCAGCGCCATCGGCAGCGCCGACTGATGGAACGACGTGAATATCAGCGCCGTCTCCGGCGCGATCCGCCGGACCTCGTCGATCAGCCGCTGGGTGTCGGCGCCGGTGACGGGCACGTGGCCGGGATCGATCCAGGGCGCGCGCCACTCCAGCACCCGGTCCACGCCGGGGAGGAGCTCGGCGGCCGCCCTGCCGTACGGCCCGGCGAGCATGACCACCTCGCGCGCCCCGGCGGCGACGGCGCGCACGGCGGGCCCGGCGAGCAGCACGTCACCGGCGTTGTCGGGCCGCACGACGAGCGCGGTCCCGATCACGAGCCTCCCCCTCTCCGCGCTGCCAGCTCTCCCCTCAGCCGGTGCGCACAGGCCACCGGCGGGATGACGGCGCTCGTCACCACCATCCGCATGACCTCCTCCGGAGTGCGGGGTCCCGGCGCGATCCGCGACCAGGCGAACTGCGCGGTGAGGCCCAGCCAGGCGAGGCCCGCCGCCTTCGCGGCGCCGGCCGTCCGGGAGGCCGGACGATTGCGGGCGGCCTGGACGGAGGCCGCCCCGGCGAGCCCGGCGGCCAGCAGGCCCATGCCCGTGGTCAGCGCGTGGATCTTCAGGCGGCCGGGCCGGCCGCCGGTGGCGGCACGCCAGCCGGGGCCGTGCACCCGCCGCATCAGCGCGTCGGAGGCGTTGCCCCGCTGGTGGTGCACACTCGCCCAGAAGCCGTCGTCGCGGACGGGGTGCCTGACCAGGCGTTCCCCCTTGACGAGCGAGAATCCGGAGGCCTCGACGCGCAGCGCGAGATCGCAGTCCTCCCGGTAGGCGCCGGGGAACCGCTCGTCGAAGCCGCCGGCCGCTTCCAGGGCCGTGCGCCGGTAGGCCATGTCCGCGGTGATCCACTCGGACACCACCAGGCCCGCCGTGTGGCGCTCGGCGTCGGTCGGCAACCGGTGCACCGGCAGCGGCACCTCCAGCCGTCCCTGGCAGCCGCCCACATCCGCCGGGAGCGTGGCCAGGTCGCCGGCCAGGGCGTCCGCCCATCCGGGCATCGGGACGACGTCGTCGTCCACGAAGGCCACCCACGGCGTCGTGGCCGCCCGCCAGCCCACGTTGCGCGCCGCCGCCGGGCCCCGGCCGCCCGAGCGCAGCACCCGGACGCCGTCCGGCACGGGCAGCGGCGGCAGCGCCCCGGCGGGCCCGGGCCTGTCGTCGACCACCAGGACGTCGGGCCCGGGGCCGATCGCCGCCAGGGTCTCGTGCAGGCTCGGCCGCCCGATGGTCGGGATCACCACGGTCACCGGCGGCGCCGTAGCCGTCGCGGAGCCCGTCACGGAGCCGGTCGCGGGGCCGGTCGCGGGGCCCGTCGTCCGGCTGGTCGCCCGGCTGGTCTGGGACTTGGTCATCCGGCGAACACCGCCCCTCTGCGCACCACGTACGGGCCGAGGACGAGCACGTCCACCGGCGAGGAGCCGAAGCACTCCAGGGCGTCCCTGGGGTCGTCGACCATGGGACGGCCCGCGGTGTTGAGGCTCGTGTTGACCACCACGGGCAGGCCCGTACGGGCCTCGAACTCGGCGAGGAGCCGGGCGAGCAGCGGGTCGCGCCCGCTCTCGACGGTCTGGATCCGGGCCGTGCCGTCCACGTGCACGACGGCGGGGATCCGGTCACGCCACTCGGGCCGCACGTCGTGGACGAAAAGCATGTAGGGGCTCGGCATCGGCCCTCTTCCGAAGATCTGGGAGGCGCGCTCCGCCAGCACCATCGGCGCGATGGGGCGGAACTGCTCGCGGCCCTTCACGTCGTTCAGCCGTTCTGTGTTGCCGGGCTTGCCGGGGTGCGCGAGCAGCGAGCGGCGGCCGAGCGCCCTCGGGCCGTACTCGCTGCGCCCCTGGAACCAGGCGACGATCCGGTCGGCGGCGAGCTCCTCGGCGACCGTCGCGGCGAGGTCGGCGGGCCGCTCGTACGGCACCCGCGCCACGTCGAGCCAGGCGGCGAGCTCCTCGTCGGACCACTGGCGGCCGAGATCGGCGCCCGGCATCGAGGTGATCGGGTCACCGTGGGCCTGAGCGAGGTGCAGCGCGCCCCCGAGCGCGGTGCCCGAGTCGCCGGCGGCGGGCTGGACCCACACGTCCTCGAAGGGCCCCTCGGCCAGCAGCCGGGTGTTCGCCACGCAGTTCAGCGCGACCCCCCCGGCCATGGTCAGGAAGCGGGCCCCGGTCCGCCCGTGCAGCCAGCGCGCGAGCTCCAGCAGCACCTCCTCCAGCCGGGTCTGCACGCTCGCCGTCAGGTCGGCGTGGTCGGCCGTCCACCGCTCGCCCTTCCCGAGGGCCTTGGCGTACGCGCTCCAGTCGATCGGCTCGACCCGGAAACCCCCGTCGCCGGTGGGGTAGATCAGCTCGCGCATCTCCTTGAGGAAGCGCGGCTCCCCGTAGGAGGCCATGGCCATGACCTTGTACTCGTCGCTGGACCGCAGGAAGCCGAGATGCTGGGTGAGGTCCTCGTACATCAGGCCGAGCGAGTGCGGCAGGCCCTGGCTGGCCAGCACCGTCAGCTCGCCGTCGCGGTAGTGCCCGGCCAGGTGCGAGACCGCCTCCCCGCGCCCGTCGCAGACGAGCACGGCCGACTCGCGGTACGGCGCGGCCAGCCCGGCGGAGGCCGCGTGCGCGATGTGGTGCGGCACGAACCGGACCTGGGCCGGGTCGAGACCGGGCAGCGCGGTGGCGAGGAAGTTCGGAGCCCGCCGGGCGTAGGTGGTCCGCAGCTCCTCCCACCGGTCGGCGGGGACGTCCTCCGCCCGCACCAGCTCGGGGTCGTAGGAGTAGGCGACGGCGTCCAGGTCCTCGGGGCGCAGGCCGGCCTGTTCGAGGCACCACGCGGCCGCCAGCTCGGGCAGCTCCCAGGCGGAGAACGGGACCGGGCGCTTGCCGTGCTTGCGGCGGCTGAACCGCTCCTCTTCGGCGGCCGCGACGATCTCGCCGTCCACCACGAGCGCTGCGGACGGATCATGGAATATCGCATTTATTCCTAAAAATCGCACGGTGTACCTCCGTTGCGCAGTGGGGGTCTGGTTACCGAGAGAAGCGCTTCTAAACGCCGCTTTGCGGAGAACTCGACGTGAGCGGGAGAGGGACACAACCATCGTCACTCTGTGTAGTCATGCCCGGGGTTTGCCCTCGCCACGCCCGGGTAGCCGTTCGGCGATTCACCAGTACGCCGCGCAGGAGGCCGACGTGTCCCATCCTCACCGGCATGCCCATCCGCCCGCCGCGGTCCTGTTCGACCGCGACGGAACGCTGATCCACGACGTTCCGTACAACGGCGACCCGAGCCTCGTGGAGCCGGTGCCGGGGGCCCGTGAGGCGCTTGACCGGCTCCGCCGGGCCGGCGTGCCGCTGGGGGTGGTGAGCAACCAGTCCGGCATCGCCAAGGGCCTCATCAGCCAGGAGGCGCTCAGCGAGGTGAACGCCCGGGTGGAGGAGCTGCTCGGCCCGTTCGACGTGTGGGCGGTGTGCCCGCACGACGAGGCGGACGGCTGCTACTGCCGCAAACCCGCCCCCGGCCTGGTGCTGTGGGCGGCGCGCACGCTCGGCGTCGATCCGGCCGACTGCGTGGTGATCGGCGACATCGGCCGCGACGTGGAGGCGGCGCGGGTCGCCGGAGCGCGGGGCATCCTCGTGCCGACCCCGGTGACGCGGCACGCCGAGGTGGCGGCGGCCTGCGAGGTGGCCGCCGACATAGGCCGCGCGGCGGAAATGGCACTGGAGGGATTTCGGCCCGGCGGCGGGGATGAATTCGCCGCCATCCGGGCAGAGGGGTGAGGCGCCCGCGGGGAGAGGGGCGCCTGAGGCGGAAGACGACTTGATGGACGGGGAGCGATGAGGCGATGAGGATCCTGGTCTGGCATGTCCACGGCTCGTGGACCACCTCGTTCGTGCAGGGGGAGCACGACTACCTGGTGCCGCTCACGCCCGACCGCGGCGAAGACGGGCGCGGGCGCGCCCGCACCTACCCGTGGCCAGAAAGCGTGGTGGAGGTCCCGCACGACCGGTTGCGCGACGAGCACGTCGACGTCGTCGTCTACCAGCGGCCCCACGAGCTCGACCTGGCCCGCGAGTGGCTCGGCCGGAGCGTCCCGGGCGTCTACGTCGAGCACAACACGCCGGCGGGGGACGTGCCGAAGACCCGTCACCCGCTGGCCGACCGGGACGACATCCCCTTGGTCCACGTCACGCACTTCAACGACCTGTTCTGGGACTCTGGGAAGGCCCCGACCCACGTGATCGAGCACGGGGTGCTCGACCCCGGCCACGTCTACACCGGGGAGCTGGCGCGGGCCGGCGTCGTCGTCAACGAGCCCGTCCGCCGGTGGCGGGTCGCGGGGACCGACCTGCTGCCCGCCTTCGCGACGGCGGCGCCGCTCGACGTGTTCGGCATGAAGGTCGCTGCCCTCGACGCGACGCTCGGCCTCGCCGGGCATCTCGGCACGTTCGAGGACCTGCCGCAGGCGCAGATGCACACCGCTCTCGCCCGGCGCCGGGTCTACCTGCATCCCTACCGGTGGACCTCGCTCGGCCTGTCGCTCATCGAGGCCATGATGATCGGCATGCCGGTGGTGGCGCTCGCCACCACCGAGGCCGTCGAGGCGGTGCCGCCGGAGGCGGGGGTCGTGTCGACCAAGGTGCCGACGCTGATGAAGGCGCTCGAACGGTACGCCGCCGACCCCGAGCTGGCCGCGCAGACCGGCAAGGCCGCGCGGGCCGCCGCGCTCGCCCGCTACGGCCTGGACCGGTTCCTGTCCGACTGGGAGCGCCTGCTCGGCGAGGTCGCCTCCACGGCGAGATGACCTGTCCAGCGGGGACCGCGGGAGCCGGTGACGTGCCGCCTGGCGGCGCCGGCGCACCGCCCTGGGGCGATCACCAGCCGTAGGGGCCGAATCGAGCCCAGGCGAGGAGCGCGATGATCACGAACAGGGTGGCGGTGACCGCCACCGCGGCCGGCTCTTTGCGGCGGATGTGCGTGCCTGCCGCCAAGGCCATCGTGACGGCCAGCCCGGTCGCGGCGATCGGCGTCAGGATGGGCGCGATTCCGGTCGCGGCCGGTGCGACGAGCCCGATCGCGCCGAGCAGCTCCACCACGCCGATGAACCGCACGGCCGCCTGGGAGAAGTCCAGCATCCACGGATATCTGCCGGTCAGCGCGTCTTTCGGCTGGAGAAGCTTTACCAGGCCCGACAGGGCGAACAGGGCGGCCAGGATCGCCTGCACGATCCACAGGAACACATTCATCGAGGGGTTTCCCCCGCGGTCGCCGATGCACCGCCACCGGGTTCTCCGCCGCCGGGGACCTGGAAGCCTCCGGGAATGCCGAGCTGCCGCATCAGCGAGGCGAGGTCGACGACCCCCCAGATCTCGGCGATTCGGCCGCCCGCGAGGCGGAAGATGAAGATCTCGCGGTACGTGACGGATCTGCCGGTCGGCGGGAGACCCAGGTACTCGCCCTGGTGCGTCCCGGTGACCGTGTTGCTGCAGACGACCTTGTCCCCTTCGGCGATCACGTCCTCGACCGCCACGTGAATGTCGGGGAACGCGCGAACGAGCACCTCCCACACGTACTTCAGCGCCTGCACCGCCGTCGCGCCGGTCGGCACCGGAGCGTGGAACAGCAGGTCCGGCTCGACGAGCTCGTCGATGGTCTTGGAGATGATCTCCGTGTCGCCGCTGTTGACGGCGTCGTGGAAGCGGCTCAGCGTCTCTTTGTTGCTTGTCACTTGGGCTGTCGTCATGTGGCTTCTCCTGGGTTCACGTCGCCTCATCGTCGTCCTGCCGGGCGGCGGGTGCGTCCGACCTCGGGCGTCTCCCGCGCTACCCCACCGGGTTCACCCGCCGGGTCGATCTACGACGCAGGGAGTAGCCGGCGATCGCCTGGACGAGTGGCCGCGTGCCTGTGATGTGCGCCGAGAGCGCCGAATCTGGGCATCTGCGCTGGTAGACGGCATGCTGTGATTGTTTACCGAGAACGGGGCAGTCCGGGGGCACACGAACCGGCCCTTGCGGGAAAAGCCATCAGCATGATGCGCAATGTGGTGAACGGCGCCGTCGGGGGCGCGCTCGCGACGGCCGTGTACAGCGCCGTACTGATGGCGGGCGACAGGGCGGGGCTGATCCGGGAGAAGCCGCCACGGCGGGTGGCGAGGACGGTGATGTCGGGCCGGAGCTCCCGGCCGGTCCCGGGTGAGAACATCGTCGGCACGATCGCCCACTACGCGTTCGGCGCGGGCTGCGGATCGGTGCTGGGGCTGCTGTCCGCCGGGCAGCGGCTGCCCGCTCCGATCGGCGCGGCGTACGGCCTGGTCGTGTGGTACCTGGGCCACCAGGGGCTGGCCCCGGCTGTCGGCGCCTACCCGCCCGCCTCGCGGGACAGCCGCGGCAGGCAGGCCGTCCTCGTCGCCGGCCACCTGGTCTGGGGCACGTCCCTCGCCATCGCGCTCAACCGGCTCCGGATCGAGAAGATGGCGGTGGGCACCGGCCAGCCGGCACGGGACGTCCGGCGGCACAGGACCCCGTCCCCACAGCCGGTGCACGCCTTCTGACAAAGCGCCAGTCAAGAATTCGCCGCCATCCAGTCATAACAATCACCACAAACCACGCATATCGTCATCAAACGGACGCTGTGGCATACAATTCCCCGGGTGGAGGTGAAAAACGCCGCAGAGGAGGAGGGGACCATGGCCGCCGGTCGACCGCCGTTCCCGTGGCCTCCGCGCTCGATCCGGTCCCGCTCCACGCTGTTGTCGGCGTTCATGCTGCTGATCCTGCTCACACTGATCGGCATGGGCGCCGACTACGCCATCAGAACCAAGATCCAGGATCACTTCGCCATCGAGACGCAGAAGACGGCGACCGACTGGATCGCGAGGATGCGGCCCGGCGCGTCCCTCGATCCACCCCCCTCCATGGGCGTGCTCCAGCTCGTCGACTCTCAGGGAAGGGTGGTGGCGGCGAACGCCAAGGGAGCGGCCCTGCCGCCACTGAGCCCGGCCCTGCCGCCCCCCTCCGACCGGTTCCAGTTCCTGACGCGGTGCACGCCCCGCGACGGATGCGTCATGTTCACGGCCGTCCGGGTCCCTCCGCTGGCGACCCGTCTGATCTGGGACGGCGAGCCCCACGCCGTCTACGCCGGACGTTCGCTGCCGTCGGTCCTGGCCGGCCACGACCTGGATGTGTCCATCGGCGCCGCGGTGCTCCTCCTGACCGGTCTGTGCACCTGGGCCAACTGGGTCGTGGTCGGCCGGACCCTGCGCCCGGTGACCGCCATCCGCACCAAGATGTCCCAGATCAGCGTGAGCGACCTCAGCCTGCGCGTGCCGCAGCCGCCCGGGGACGACGAGATCGCCCAGCTCGCCCGCACGGCGAACGAGACCCTCGACCGGCTGGACAAGGCGGTCGGGCACCAGCGCCACTTCGTGTCGGTCGTCTCCCACGAGATCAAGTCGCCTCTCGCCGGCCTGCGCGCCCAGCTCGAAGAGGCGATGCTCTACCCCGACGACGTCGACGCCCGCGAGACCGTCCGCTCCGCGCTGGACGTCACCGACCGGATGCAGGCGATCATCGACGACCTCCTGGCGATGGCCCGGATCGGCGCCGCCACCGCGACCGCGCCCGAGCCGGTCGACCTGGGCGCGCTGGTGCTGGAGGAGGCGGCCGGCACCCGTGGCGTGCCGGTGGAGGCGCACGCCAGTGGTGATCTCAAGGTCCTCGGCAACCGGGTGCAGCTCATCGGCGTGCTGACCAACCTCCTGGTCAACGCGCAGCGCCACGCGCACACCGGCGTGCGGGTCATCGCCGAGCCCGTGGACGGCCAGGCCGTGGTGACGGTGCTCGACGACGGCGACGGCATCGCCCCCGAAGACCGCGAGCGCGTCTTCGAGCCCTTCGTACGGCTCTGCGACGGCCACCGCCGCGACCCCAAGGGCACCGGTCTCGGCCTGGCCATCTCCCGCGCCATCGTCACCGCCCATCAGGGCAGCCTGCGCGTCGAGGACTCCCCCAAGGGCGCCCGCTTCGTCGTCCGCCTCCCCCTCTCCACGGTCTGACCCGGCTGGGCGCCTCAGGCTCTCGCGGAGGGGCGGGGCGAGGCCAGGGTGAGCGCGAAGTCGCCCGCGGGGTCGGTGAGCCAGCGGGTGACCGAGAAGCCCGCCTTGGCCAGCTCGTCCGCGACGCCCTCGTGGCGGAACTTGGCGCTGATCTCCGTGCGCATCTCCTCGCCGTCGTCGAAGGAGATGTCCAGGCCGAGCGCGCGGATCCCGACCCGCATGGGCCGGGTGGCCCGCAGGCGCATCTCGATCCACTCGTTGTCCTCGTCGTACAGGGCGACGTGCTGGAACGCCTCGGGCGGGAAGTCCGCGTCCAGCTCCCGGTTGATGACATGCAGGACGTTGCGGTTGAACGCCGCCGTCACGCCCAGGGCGTCGTCGTACGCGGCCACGAGGCGGCCGCGGTCCTTCACGAGGTCGGTGCCGAGCAGCAGCGTGTCCCCCGGGCGCAGGGTGGCGCGCAGTTCCTTGAGGAAGACCTCCCTGGCCGCGGGAGGGAGGTTGCCGATGGTCCCGCCGAGGAAGGCGACCAGCCGGCGGCCCGTCCTGGGCAGCAGCGACAGATGGCGCTCGAAGTCGGCGCGGACCGGCCGTACGTCCAGCCGCGGATAGCGGGCGGCGAGGCGGGCGGCGGCGGCCTCCAGCGTGACGGCGTCGACGTCGACGGGCGTGTAGGCCCGTAACGTCCCCATGGCCGCGAGCGCGTCGAGCAGCAGCACGGTCTTCTCGCTGGTGCCCGAGCCCAGCTCGACCAGGGTGTCGGCCCGGCTCAGTCGCGCGATCTCGATGGCGTGGCGGCGCAGGATGTCGAGCTCGCGGCGGGTGGGGTAGTACTCGGCGAGCCGGGTGATCTCGGAGAACAGCTCGCTGCCCGCCGCGTCGTAGAACCATTTCGGGGGCAGCCACTTGGGCGACGAGGTGAGCCCGGTGCGGACGTCCTGCTCCAGGGCCTGTCGCAGGTAGGCGCCGTCGAGGTGGTCGGTCACTGTCATGGGTCGCTCCTCAGTCGATGGGTGTCACGAGCACTCCGTCGGGAGACGCGAGAAGGAGAGTGCGGTCGGGGACGGCCTGCCACCCGGGCCGGTCGTCCAGCGGCTCGCTGGCGACGAGCACCCCCTCGGCGAGATGGGTGAAGAGGGTGTCGCCCCAGGCGACGGCGGCGAGCCGGTCGCCGCCGGTGACGAGCAGGTTGAGCCGGGCCTCGGGATCCTCCTTCCCAGCCCGGCCGACCACCGAGGTCAGGGCCTCGCCGAGGGGGTCGCCGGCACGCAGCCGGGCGAACACGGCCGAGGCGAGCCAGGCCGAGTCGCACAGGCTCTGCGGATCGGACGCCATCTCCCGGACCGCCTCCCGGCGCACCCGGCCGTTGTGGCTGAGCAGCCACCGTCCGTCGGCGAACGGCGCCGTGGCGGTCTCCTCGATGGGCATGCCGACGGTGGCCGACCGTACGGCCGCCATCAGGCACGCCGACCGCGCCACCTCGGCGAGGGCGGGCAGGTTCGCGTCGGCCCAGATGGGGATCGCCCGGCGGTAGCGGACCGGCTCCTCGCGCGCCCCGTCGTACCACCCGATGCCGAAGCCGTCTGCGTTGACGGCCCCGTAACGCTGCATCCGGGGCGCGTACGACTGGCGGAGCAGGCCGTGCTCCGGCTCGGAGACCAGCGAGGAGACAGGCCGGACCGGTCCCAGCCAGGCCGCGTGGCGGCACATTCACTCCTCCGATCGGGCGCAGCGGAAGCCGGCGAAGATCTGGCGCCGGATCGGGTAGTCCCAGTTTCGGAAGGTCGTCCGGACGGCAGAGGGGTGGGTGGCCCAGGAGCCGCCGCGCAGCACCCGGTAGCTCTCCCCGAAGAAGACCTCGCTGTACTCCTTGTACGGGAAGCTCCGGAACCCCGGATAGGGCTGGAACCAGGAGTCGGTCCACTCCCACACGTCGCCGACGAGCTGCTCGACGCCGTACGGGCCGGCCCCCGCGGGGAACGCCCCGATCGGCGCCGGCCGGGCCGCCCGGTGGCCCAGGTTGGCCTGGTCGAGAGCCGGTTCGCCGTCGCCCCACGGGTAGGTGTGGCCGCCGCAGGCCTTCTCCCACTCCGCCTCGGTCGGCAGCCGCTTGCCCGCCCACCGGGCGTAGGCGTCGGCCTCGTACCAGGAGACGTGCTGCACCGGCTCGTCCAGCGGCACGGGCTCCTCGCGGCCGAACCGGATCCGCCACCAGGCGTCCCCGTCCTTCGTCCAGAACAGGGGCGCCTCGACGCCGGTGCGCTCAACCCACTCCCAGCCCTGGGGCAGCCACCACCGTGGCTCGCGGTATCCGCCGTCGTCGACGAACGCGGCGTACGCGCCGTTGGTCACGGGGAACCGGTCGATCCAGTAGCTCGGGAGGAACCTGCGGTGGGCCGGCCGCTCGTTGTCGTACGCCCAGGGATGCGAGCTGGTGCCCATGGTGAAGATCCCGCCGGGGATGAAGACCTCGGCGGGGGCCGAGGCGAGATGCGGCGATCGGCCGGGCGGCAGCTCGCCCTCGCGGATCAGGCCCGGCTGCCGCGAGAGCTGCAGGGTGGCGAGCATGGTCTCGTCGTGCTGGTGCTCGTGCTGCAGGACGAGACCGAACACGAAGCCCCCGGCCCGCAGCGGGTCCCGGTCGTCGAAGTCCGCCGCGTCGAGCACGTCGAGGACCCGGCCGCGTACGCCGGAGATGTAGCGCCTGGCCTCGCCGGGGCCGAGGAGCGGCAGGGAGGGCCGGTCCCGGCGCGGGTACTTGAACGCGTCGTAGAGCTCGTCGATCTCCGGGCGCAGCGGGGTGATCCCGCCCACCTCACGCAGGACCCACAGCTCCTCGTAGTTGCCTACATGGGCCAGGTCCCACACCAGCGGCGACATCAGCGGCGAGTGCTGGCTGACGAGCATCTCGTCGTCCAGGTCGGTGTACGACAGGGATCGGTCCCGTACGGCGGCGAGCTCCGCCGCGATCCTCTCCTTCAGGACGGTCACGTCTCGCAGATCGCGCAGTTCGGTCACGCGAACATCTCCTCCATCAGATCGGCGGCCGGCGAACGGCCGGGTTCGATGTGCCGGGAGGCGAAGGCGGAGACCCGGCCGACCAGCCAGGGCTCGGCACCCAGCCGGGGCAGCGCCTCGGCCGCCGCCAGGAAGCAGGCGCGGGCCGCCCGCCGCAGGGCGGGGTCGGCCAGCCCGAGGCGGGCGGCGTCCTCCCATCGGCCGATCACCGGCTCCGCCGCCGCCATGGCGGCCGAGCCGGCGCGGTCGTCGGTGACGAGGGCGTGGACGACGGCGGCGCAGACGGGCCAGTCGTCCGGCCCCTGGGCGTCGAGATAGCGGATCTCCAGCCAGCCGCGGGGCCGTACGGGCGGGAAGAGCGTGGTGGCGTGGTAGGCCAGGTCGGCCTCCTCCGGCTCCCGCCCGGCCACCCGGGCGAAGTCGCGGAACGCGGCGCGGCCGGGCACGGGCCGGAAGCCGTCGCCGTCCTGCCTGGTCATCATGAGGCGGGCGTCGAGCAGGTAACGCGCCCAGTCGGCGGCCGGGTCGCCGCCCGCGTCCACCGGGGCGGTCCTGCTGGGGTCGAGGTGGCTCCAGACCTCCTGGCGGCCGGACATCCATCCCTCGGCCGGCGAGTTGGCGAAGGCCGCCACGAGCACCGGGCCGAGCGCGTGGGCCCGCCGCCATCGGGCCACCGGGTCGTCGCCGAAGTCGAGGTTCACCTGGATGGACGCGGTCGAGCACATCATGGCCGCCCCGTACGGAGTGCCGAGGAAGGCCGCCATCGCGTCGTACCGGGGCTCGTGAAGCTGGCGGACGGGGGGCCTCAGGTGGTCGAGACCGGTCGAGCCGAGGACCAGGCCCGCCCCGCCCAGTGCCCGCCGTACGACACCGACGTCGGCGACCAGACGCGCGACGGCGGCCGGCAGGACCTCCGGCGGCGCGGACAGCTCCAGCTGCCCGCCGGGCTCGAACGTGACGCGGCTGTCCCCGGGTAAGGGCGGGAGCAGGGCGGCGATCCGCTCGACGGGCACCGGCCGGGTGGGAGCCTCCGCGTCGTAAACCAGGAACTCCAGCTCCACGCCCAGCCGGTCGGAGGTGACCCCCCGGAAACACCGCTGGGCATACGCCTGCACGTCGATCATTCGCCCCTCCATCGGCGTGTACGCGGGCGGCTGTTCCGCCGCCCGCCCGCCGGTTCCGAGATCCCCCCGCAGGCTCCGGCCGTCGTCACCGAGGCGCGCCACCTGGCCGATCCTGGTTGCGGGCGAGATCGAGGACACGGCCGTGCCGGGATGATGTTGTCCCCGCAATCTTCACGTTTAACCAGTCAACATGAAAAACCTACTGATCGGGCATGAAAGCTAGACATTTCCGGATAGGGGGTCAGAGATCGATCCGCCTCACGGTCAACTCGCCTGTCAGACCCCGGTGAAGCGGCACGGAGGGGCGGCGGAGTGGGCGCGGGTCCCAAGCCGGACGGGACGGCGGGCCGGCGCGGAAGGCCCTTGACCGGGCGGCGCCGTGGGTGCGGACCGGGGCGGCGTCTTCCTCCGGGGAGGATAACCTTTGGGGACATGACAGCCATCGACCCCACGACCTCGGGCGCGCACGGCATCGGCCTGGCGACGATCGCCTCCGACGGCACGGTCCTCGACACCTGGTTTCCCTCTCCCGAGCTCGGGGAGCCCGCCGCGGCGGGCACCGAGCGGCTCGCCGCCGGCCTCGACGAGGAGCTGGCGGCGCTGACCGGGCCCGACCCCGCCCGCGGGGTGGAGGTCGTCGCGGTGCGCACGGGCATCGCTCGCCTGTCGGACCCGCCCGTGGACGCCCACGACGTGTACCTCCGGCTGCACCTGCTGTCCGCCCGGCTGGTCCGGCCGCACGGGCTGAACCTCGACGGGATCTTCGGCCTGCTGGCCAACGTCGTGTGGACCAACCACGGGCCGTGCCGGGTGGAGGGCTTCGAGGAGGTGCGGCTGCGGCTGCGCGCCCGTGGCCCGGTGACGGTCTACGGCGTCGACAAGTTCCCCCGGATGGTCGACTACGTGCTGCCCGCGGGGGTGCGGATCGCCGACGCCGACCGCGTACGGCTCGGCGCTCACCTGGCGAGCGGCACCACCGTCATGCACGAGGGCTTCGTCAACTACAACGCGGGCACGCTCGGCGTCTCGATGGTGGAGGGCCGCATCTCCGCCGGCGTCGTCGTGGGCGACGGGTCCGACGTGGGCGGCGGCGCCTCGATCATGGGCACGCTGTCCGGAGGCGGCAAGGAGGTCGTCTCGGTGGGCGAGCGGTGCCTGCTCGGGGCCAACTCGGGGATCGGCATCTCCCTTGGCGACGACTGCGTGGTGGAGGCCGGGCTGTACGTCACGGCCGGGACCAAGGTCGTCATGCCCGACGGCGCCGTGGTGAAGGCCCGCGAGCTGTCCGGAAAGTCAGGGCTCCTGCTTCGCCGCAACTCCACGAACGGCACGGTCGAGGCCGTCGCCAGGGACGGCAGGGGCATCGAGCTCAACGCCGCCCTGCACGCCAACGACTGAATAGCCCTGTGTCAGGCCGCTCCGCACACCGGCCCTCACCGCACCCTGAGATGTCCCTGATACGGCCCTGAACTTGGCCGTCCTCCCTGGTAGCGCGGGGCGGACGGCCCGTACCGTGAAGGGCATGGGACGAATTCTCCTCATCGCGGCACTCGTCATCGTCGGGTTCTTCGTGCTCGGCTCGGTGATCGGCCTCATCTTCGGCGCGCTGAAGTGGCTGCTGATCATCGGCGCCCTCGCGCTGATCGTGTCGGTCGTGCTCAAGCTGACCCGATCCGGCCGTTCCGATCACTACGCCTGACCCGATGCCACCGCCTCCGGCGCCTAGCAGGACCGGCGCCAGGCACGACCGGACAACCAGAGCGACCAACAAGAACAGGGACGGGCCCTGCCGCCGGTGGCGGCAGGGCCCGTTTCCTTCATGCCGTGCGGTGATGCTTGTGGTGCGGTCTTACGAGAGCGGCGGGTACGCGTTCTGCATGAGCTGCTGGAACTGCGCGGAGAACCACTTGCCCGACAGTGGGGCGTTGGGCAGAGCGTGGGTCGGGTTGTTGCCGTTCAGGCTGTTGCCGTTGTACGCCGGGTCGCACATCGGGTCGGCGCCCTTGCCCTCGTCGTTCGGGATCTGCTCGCTCGCGCCGTCGGACTCACCCGGAGGCTTGATCCAGACATAGGCGTCGAAGCCCGCGGCCGGGTTGGCCCTGGGACGCTCGCCGAGGCCGGCACCGGACTGGTTGCACCAGTTGCCGGCGTGGTTACGGCGGTCGATCTTCGACTCGTTGACGAAGGTGTCGACATTGGTGGAGGTGCTGGGCCCGCTCGGCCGGGCCGAACCGCCCCAGCCGTTGCGGGAGGTGTCGATCAGCATGCCCAGGCCGGACCTGAAGCCCTTGGCGACCAGCGCGTTGCGCAGGGCCGTGGCGAAGGACTGCTCGTCGACGTAGTAGTTCCAGTCGACCCACTTCGACTGCCGCACCGACTGGCCGCCCACGGTCGTGTTGATCGTGAAGTACGGCTCGGTGACGGCCGAGTAGTTGGCGGTGTTGACGATGAAGCCGTCCACACTGTCGACTCCGGCCGTGGTTCCGGTGGCCATCGAGTAGAACATGTTCACGGCCGGGTTGAAGTTAGAGTCCCAGCCGAGCCAGGCGTGGTGCGCCGCGTCGATGTAGGTGTAGACGTTCTTCATCGCGTGCAGCTTGTTCAGGGCGTACTGGACACCCTGGATGTAGGCGCCGCTGGACTGCGCCTCCTGGCACTTGGGGAAGCTGTTCGTGTTCGTGATCAGGTTGGGCAGCGAGTCGGGCTCGATGATCGTGACGATCCGCAGGTTGGAGTACTTGGAGTCCGCCATGATGCCGGCGATCACGTCGATGTACTCGCTCTTGTACCGGTTGAGACCGTTCTGCGCGATGAGCAGCTCACCGTTGGAGGCGAGCGCCGAGCAGTCGCGGTTGGGAAGGTCGTAGATGACGACCTCGACCGTCAGCGGGGCGGAGCCGTTGGCCGCGTCCTGCGTGACGGCCGCGTCCAGGTGCGCCTTGAGGCCCATGGAGCTCGAGCTGCCCGCGATGGCCGCGATGCGGTCCAGCCAGATGGCGGTCGAGGTGTTGGCGACCCTCGACCCGCCCGGCTCGGCCTGGGCCCTGGCCTTCCACTCGGGGTTCACGTAGCCCGTCGCGCCGGCGTAGGGGTTGTCCACGTGGACACCCGGCTGAGGCGTCCCCGACGGAGACGGCGACGGCGACGGCGAAGGCGACGGAGACGGAGACGGAGAGGGCGAGGGGGAAGGAGATGGAGACGGAGAGGGCGACGGAGACGGCGACGGCGACGGCGACGGGCTCTGCGTCGGGCCGGGGCCGTTGCAGGTGACGCCGTTCAGCTTGAAGGCGGTCGGTGACGGGTTGCTGCCCGACCAGGCGCCGTTGAAGCCGAGGTTCACCGATGCCCCGGTGGCCAGCGACTTGTTCCAGTCCAGGTTCGCCGCCGTAACATTGCTGCCCGACTGGCTCCAGTTGGCCGACCATCCCTGGCTGACCTTCTGGCTGCTGTTGGGGAAAGTGAACGCGAGGGACCACCCGTTGACCGGGTCGCCCAGGTTCTGGAGGGTGACGTTGGCGGTGAAGCCGCCCTGCCACTGATTGACGTCATAGACGACTTTGCACGAGACCGCGGCGCTCGCCGATGTGGCGGCGGCCACGGCCATCGTGGAGCCGAGCGCGAGCACGGCCGCCGCGACCGTGCCGCGGCGCACCAGGGAGCGCGCGGCTCCGGCTCGGGGGGTGGATCTCATTGCGAAGGTCCTCCTGGCGATGATGATTGCGCTTGGGAGCGCTCCCACAGACCATAGGCATGACCTCTGGCGCCGTACAGGGACAGGTCAAGAGGCAACTTCGCCTGGATCTTCCCAGGTACGCCGCTCCCCCCTCCGAGCAGCGCTTCCGTCGCCGTGTTACGGCCGGGTACCCGTGGTTGTTTCGTGAAAGTTTCACCGCGAATCATCGGAAACGCCTTTTCTTGATCTTCATTCCGCCCTCTCGAGGCTGCGCGAAATTACGGGCGCCACCCCGCTTTCATCCCCTCCGACGTGCGCATGGACGCGTTAACATCCGATGACTCGTGGCGGCTTCGCCCGTCTCACGTCCCGGCCGCCCTGACTCTCGGCGCCGGAAGGCGTGGCCGCCTAAACGGACGGCTTCACCGGGCAACGGCGGCTCCACCGACACCGCCGGGGCCGCCGATGACCGCCGGCACCACGCCCGGCCGGTCCGCGATCCGGGGGCCCTGGCGGGTAACATCCGTAAGTCACACATATCTCGAATGGGGACCGTCATGACCGTCAAAGTGACCGTGACCGGCGCGGCCGGCCAGATCGGTTACGCGCTGCTCTTCCGCATCGCCTCTGGCCAGCTGCTGGGGACGGACACCCCCGTCACGCTGAGCCTGCTCGAGATCCCGCAGGCGGTGAAGGCGGCCGAGGGCACCGCGATGGAGCTGGACGACTGCGCGTTCCCGCTGCTGCGGGGCATCGAGATCTCCGACGACCCGGCACAGGCCTTCGACGGCGCGAACGTCGCCCTGCTCGTCGGCGCCCGCCCCCGCACGGCGGGAATGGAGCGCGGCGACCTGCTCGAGGCCAACGGCGGCATCTTCGGCCCTCAGGGCAGGGCCATCAACGAGCACGCGGCCGACGACATCCGCGTGCTGGTCGTGGGCAACCCGGCCAACACCAACGCCCTCATCGCCAGGTCGGCCGCCCCGGACGTCCCGGCGGACCGGTTCACCGCGATGACCCGGCTCGACCACAACCGCGCCCTGTCCCAGCTCGCGGCCAAGCTCCAGGTCCCGGTCGCGGAGATCAGCAAGCTGACGATCTGGGGCAACCACTCGGCCACCCAGTACCCGGACCTCTTCCACGCCGAGGTCGGCGGGAAGATCGCCGCCGAGCAGGTCGAGGAGGAGTGGCTGCGCGACACCTTCATCCCGACCGTGGCCAAGCGCGGCGCGGCGATCATCGAGGCGCGCGGCGCCTCCTCGGCCGCCTCCGCCGCCAACGCCGCCATCGACCACGTGCACGACTGGGTGCGCGGCACCCCCGAGGGCGACTGGACCTCCGCCGCCATCGTCTCCGACGGCTCCTACGGCGTGCCGGAGGGGCTCATCTCCTCCTTCCCCGTCGTGTCGAGGAACGGGTCGTGGGAGATCGTCCAGGGCCTGGAGATCGACGCGTTCTCGCGCGAGCGGATCGACCGCTCGGTGAACGAGCTGGTCGAGGAGCGCGACGCCGTACGGGCGCTCGGGCTGCTCTGAGCGGCGAACCCTGCTCTGACCGGCGTACCTTGCTCTGACCGGCGTACCTTGCTCTGAGCCGCGGATTCTGCTCTGACCCGCGTGCGCGGACAACGCCCGCCGTGCGGGCCGCCGGAAGGGACCGGTCCTCCGTGGGCCGGTCCCTTCCGCTGTCCGCAGGGGGTGCCGTCCCGTGCGGGACGCCCGCGCGTGGGCAGGTAAGGGGCATGGTCACAGACAGCAGGGGACACACTCCCTCGAACCACGGGGACGACTACGACATCGTGGTGCTCGGGATGGGCCCCGGCGGGGAGAACGTCGCGGGGCGGCTGGCGGAGGCGGGCCTCGACGTCGCGGGAGTCGAGGCCGGCCTGATCGGCGGCGAGTGCGCCTTCTGGGGCTGCGTGCCGTCCAAGATGATGATCCGCGCCGCCGGCCTCCTGGCCGAGGCGCGGCGCGTCCCGGGGATGGCGGGATCGGCCCGCGTGTCCCCCGACTGGGCGCCGGTGGCCCGCCGGGTCAGCGGTGAGGCCACCGACGGCTGGAACGACACGGCCAAGGCGGAGCTGTACGAGAGGAAGGGCGTCCACATCGTCCGCGGCCGCGGGAGGATCACCGGGCCGGGAGAGGTCACGGTGGACGGCCGGGTGCTGCGCGGACGGCGTGGCATCGTCATCGCCACCAGCACCGCGCCCGCGATCCCGCCCATCGACGGGCTGGCCGGCACGCCGTACTGGACCAACCGCGAGGCGGTCGCGGCCGAGCGGGTGCCGCCGTCACTGATCGTGCTGGGCGGCGGCGCCGTCGGATGCGAGTTCGCGCAGGTGTTCGCCAGGTTCGGCGCCGAGGTGACCGTGGTCGAGGGCGCCGCGCGCCTGCTGCCGCAGGAGGAGCCGGAGGCGGGCGAACTGCTGGCCCGCGTGTTCGCCGGGGAGGGCGTCGGCGTCCACACGGGGGTGACCGCCGCCAAGGCGGAGCACGACGGTGACGGCTTCGCGCTGTCCCTCGACGGCGGGCCGGTGCTCAAGGCGGCGAATCTCCTCGTCGCCACCGGCCGCCGCACCGATCTGGAGGCCGTGGGGGCCGCGGCCGCCGGTCTCGACGAGTCGGCCGCGTTCGTGGAGGTCGACGGCCGGATGAGGGCCGCCGAGGGGATCTGGGCGGTGGGCGACGTCACCGGCCGTGGCGCCTACACCCACGTCGCCGCCTATCAGGGCCGGATCGCCGCCCGCGACATTCTCGGGGAGGACGGGCCGGCCGCCGACTATCGCGCCGTCCCCCAGGTGACGTTCACCGACCCCGAGATCGCCTCGGTCGGGCTGACCGAGGAGCAGGCGCGCGACCGGGGCCTCGACGTCCGCGTGGGTTTCGCGCCCGTCGCGGAGTCGGCCCGCGGCTGGATCCACAAGGCGGGCAACGACGGCTTCGTCAAGCTGGTCGAGGACCGCCGCCGCGGCGTGCTCGCGGGCGCGGTCAGCGCCGGGCCTGCCGGGGGCGAGGTGCTCGGCTTACTCGTCGTCGCCGTGCAGAACGAGATCCCCGTGGCGCGGCTGCGGCACATGATGTACGCCTACCCCACCTTCCACCGCGCGGTCGAGGACGCCCTGGAAGCTCTCGGCCGTCCCGCGGCCGATGCCGACATGTAATCAACCGAAGCGCGGTGTGCCGGGTCTAATGCCTGACGACATAACGAGACAGATGGAGATCGTCATGCGGCACACGACCCCGTCCATGAAGGGACGGCTGGGAGGCCTCACCCTCGCGGCTCTGACGGCGGCGGGGGCGGCCACGGCCGTGCCCTCCCCCGCGCAGGCCGGCACTCAGGCCGGCGTTCAGGCCGGCGTTCAAGCTCGGGCGGGGGCCGGCACGCAGGCCCACGCGCGGGCCCACGGCTCCATCCGCTACGTCTCCGTCAAGGGGTGCGAGGACAAGGAGTCCGGTTCGATCCCCTGCGGATCCTGGCGGCTCGACCTCCACGACGGCACACATGTCACGCTGAAGGACGCGCAGGTGCGGGCGCACGACGCCAAGGGCAAGACCGTCCGCGCGGTCGCCGCGCCGATCACGGTCAGCGGGAACGGCGGGGCCGTCGCCTACTTCCGCCGCTCCGACGGCCGGATCGTCGTCCGCGAGACGCACGGCCCGGTGCACGTCATGCCGAAGAACGCGCTGCCGAAGGGCGTCGGCACGGACGAGGCCGACCTGCGGCTCTCCCAGGACGGCCGGCACCTGGCGGTCGAGTACACCGGCGACGACGCCGACTGGCGCGCCCGCGTCTTCGACGTCTCCAACCCCCGTGAGAACGGGGACATCCCCGCGGCCGACGAGATCGAGGGCTTCAGCGGCGACGGATCCGCCCTTCTGGTGACCAAGCTCGCCGGCGACAACACGACCGAGCTGATCGCCTACGACCTGCGCGGCGAGGAGATCGCCCGTGTCGTCCCTCCCCAGGTGGTGGCCAACAACCTCCCCCGCGCGCTGTCCTCCGACGACCGCACGGTCGCGTTCGTGACGGGGTCCGCCCGCAAGCCGGTGCTCAAGCTGTATGACATGGTCACCGACCAGGTCGTCGGCTCGGTGCGCTTCAAGCTCCCCGGCGGCACCCTGCCGGACATGGTGGACTGGACCGGTGACCACCAGGTGACCCTCCACATCATGGCCACCGGCGGGTCGGGAGACCACGTCACCGTCCTGGAGGTCGACACGGAGACCGGCGGGGTGAAGGTGCGAGACTCCTACAAGGTCCGGGCCGGAACGTTCACGTACGGAGCCTGCGGCGGCTGACGCGGCCATCGCGATCAGGGCGACCACGTCGGACACCACCGTCATGCGCTGGGTGAGCCCGGCCGGCACCAACCCCGGGTCGAGCCCCAGCGCCCCGCACACGTACGGCAGGACCACCAGGACGAGCGACCCCAGCGCGATCAAGCTGAACAGCCGGGCCAGGAGGGAACCGGTGCGCCGGTACAGCAGCAGGCCGCCCAGCGGCACGCTGAGGAAGGCGACGAACGCCGCGTAACGGTGGATGCCTCCGGACATGGACAACGACATGCCGGGGCGGTCGGTGGGGAACCCGGCGACCAGCAGCAGGCAGCAGCTCCACAGCCCGACCAGCAGCGCGGCACGCCGGTCGCGCCTCGCCAGCCCCACGGCGAGCGTGGCGGAGCCGGCGGCGACCAATGCCAGCGAGGCGGGCAGCAGCCAGCCGTGCGACGCGAAGGCGTACTCACTGATCATGTGCCTCAGCGGGTTGAGACCCGCCACGAGATGCAGGATCACCATCCCGCACATGCCCGCCGCCAATACGACATATCCAAGCAATATCCCCATGGCCATCACTGTGGCGGCGGGCTGGGAACCGTCCCATCGGAGATCTACCGGACCATGCCCTGAGGCGACCCCTAGGCCGCGCCTAGGTGCGATGCCCGATCATCTCGGCCGTCGTCCCCCAGGGACGTCAGGGCCGGCGGCATCTCGCGAAGCGGTCACGCCTCATCCATCAGGGCGTTCTTCCGCGCTTGTTCTTCCGCGCTTGTTCTTCCGGGCTGGTCGATCCGGCCCGGTCGGTCCGGGCTTGACGCTCATCGACCCGTTCCCGCCACCACGAACCCTGTCTCGTAAGCGGCGATCACCGCCTGGGTCCGGTCCCGTACGCCCAGCTTGAACAGGACCGACGCCACGTGCGACTTCACCGTCTGCACCGACAGGAACAGCTCGCCGGCGATCTCCGCGTTGGACCGCCCGCGCGCCAGCGACCGGAGGACGTCCCGTTCGCGTTCCGACAGCTCCGGCAGAGGTCTCCCGGTTCGTACGGCGAAGCGTTCGATGACGCAGCGAGTCGATGCGGGGAAGACCAGTGACTCGCCCGAGGCGACGACGCGGACGGCTTCGATCAGCTCCTTCGGCGGCACCCTTTTCAGTACGAAACCGCTCGCACCCGCTCGAAGTGCGTCGAAGACGTACGCGTCGACCTCGAACGTGGTCAGCACCAGGACGCGGGGAGCGTCCTCTGCGACGGTGATGCGGCGGGTGGCCTCCAGGCCGTCCATGCCGGGCATCCGGATGTCCATCAGGACGACGTCGGGGGGCAGGGGGCCGCCGGTGAGGGCGAGCGCGGCCCGGCCGTCGCCGGCTTCGGCGCTCACCTCCCAGTCGGGCTCGCTGGACAGGATGGCGCGCAGGCCGATCCGCACCAAGGGGTCGTCGTCGACGATCGCGATCCGCATCAGGACTCCAGCGGCAGGACGGCCCGCACGGTGAACTCGCCGGCCGCGGGGCCGATGGCGGCCGTGCCGCCCAGCAGGCTCACCCGGTCGCGGATAGAGGCCAGGCCGTGCCCGTGCCCCGGGAAGGCGGGGCCGTCGAAGGCGTTCACCACGCGGATCGTCACCGCGCCGGAGCCGGTGCCGACCTCCACGGTGACCGGGGAGCCGGGGGCGTGCTTGGCCGCGTTGGTCAGCGCCTCCTGGACGATCCGGTGCACCCCGCGCCCGATCGCGGGCGGCAGGCCGGTCGCCTCGATCGACGCGGTCACCGCCATCCCGGCCTCGCGCGCACCGTCGATCAGCGCGGTCAGGGCGGCCGGGTCGTCGCCGCCGGGCAGAGGCGCGTGGCCCTGGATGCCGGAGATGATCCGGTCCAGCTCGCCGAGGGCGGCCCGGCCGCGCTGCTCGATCGTGGCGAGCGCCTGGCGGGCGAAGCCGGGGTCGTGGTCGAAGACGTGCGCGCCGGCGCCGGCCTGAACGACGATCATCGACAGCATGTGGCCGATACTGTCGTGCAGCTCCTGGTCGATCCGGAGCTGCTCCTGGGCGCGGGCCAGCGCCAGCTCGCCCGGCCCGGGCCCCAGCAGGCGGGCGGACAGCCGCAGGTGCCAGGCGGCGAGAGAGGCCAGGACGCGGCGCAGCGGCAGCAGCATCAGCCCCATGACGGCGACGCAGACCAGCCCTTCCTGCCAGGAGACCTCGACGTCCTGGTCGCCGAACGTCCTGGGGAACAGCGCGACGAGCAGCAGGACCAGCGCGACGAACGGGCGCAGCGCCCTGACCACGATCAGGACGAGCGCGACCGGCGCGGTGGCCACCCGGATGAGCGCCCACAGCAGCACCCGGACGGCGCGTACGTCCAGCAGGGAGGTCACCCGCCCATCGTCGCGCCCGATCGCCCCTTTTGTCCTCGCCCACAGGAGTGAATCGCGATCGGCTCCCGGGAGGGAAGCACCGCCCGGCAGCCCGCGATTAGCTTCGGCGCCGTGAAGAACACACTGTCCGCTTTATGGATCTTCGTCATGTTCAACTACCTCTACTGCGACATCCTCGGCCTCATGGATCCCGCTGAGGTCAACCCGATGGAGGTCGCCCCCGGCTTCCTGCTGTCGGCGGCGGCCCTGATGGAGATCCCGATCGCCGCGACCCTCGTCTCCTTCCTGGCCCCGTACGGCCCGAACCGCTGGACCAACGTCGGAGCGGGAACCGTGATGACCCTGGTGCAGATCTGGTCGCTGACCGTGGGACCGCCGACGGGCTACTACATCGCCTACAGCGTCGTCGAGATCTCCGCCACCGCACTTATCGCCGTCCTGGCCTGGCGCTGGGCCGGCGCGGCACCCGCACCTCCCGAGGCGCCGACGGGCCCTCACCGGGCACGTCGACCGGGGCGGACGTCCGGTTGACGAGGAACCAGAACTCGTCCGTTCCGTTGGCGCGGATCGCCGACCTGCCGGCAAACACGATCAAACGCCCGCAACACCGGCGAACGTATGTGGAAACCGCACTAGCCGGCGTCCCCGGAGTCGGCGGGGGCCGTCTCGGGAGTGGAGGCGCGGAACCAGCGGCAGCCGTACCTGCCGAGCGTGAACCGCGCACGGCCCTCGTCGGACACCTTGATCGTCCCGTCCACCAGCAGGTCGGTCAGCACCTTGGTGGAGTCGAGCCCTTCGAGGGTGAGCTCGACCTCGGTCTCCTGATCGCTGAAGTTGTGCACGGCGACCACGGTCTCGCCCTCGGCGTCGGCCCGGTGGGCGAGGACCGACTCGACCCCCGGGTCGAGCACGGTGTAGTCGCCCCAGGCGAACTCCGCGCAGTCCCGGTAGTGCCGGATCAGCCGGGTGATCCACAGCATGAGGGAGTCGGGGTCCCGCTCCTGGCTGCTCACGTTGACCCGCTCGGGGCCGTACTCCCCCTGGGGCATGGCGATCCGCACCTTCGCCGGGTCGGCGTCGCTGAAGCCGCCGTTGCGGTTGGGGGTCCACTGCATCGGCGTCCGGACGGCCATGCGGCCCTCCAGCTCCAGGTTCTCCCCCATGCCGATCTCCTCGCCGTAGAAGAGCACCGGCGTGCCCGGCAGGGAGAACAGCAGACTGTAGACCATCTTGATCCGGTCGATGTCGCCGCCGAGCATCGTGGGCAGGCGCCGGCGCAGCCCGCGGCCGTAGAGCTGCATGTCCTTGTCGGGGCCGAAGGCCGAGAAGATCTCGCCGCGCTCCGGCTCGCTGAGCTTGTCGAGCGTCAGCTCGTCGTGGTTGCGCACGAACGTCGCCCACTGGCTGTCCTTCGGCGGCCGGGGGCGCTCGCGCAGGGCGTCGGCGAGCGGCCGGGCGTCCCCGCGCGCCAGCGAGAGGTACATGCGCTGCATGCCGATGAAGTCGAAGCACATCGTGACCTCGTCGCCGAGATCCCTGCCGAAGTACTTCATCAGGTCGTCGTAGGGGAGGTTGACCTCGCCGAGCAGTATGGCGCTGCCGTCCCGGCGGCTCAGGAAGGCGCGCAGGGCGGCGAAGAACTCGTGCGGGTCGGGCAGCTTGTCGCCGTTCCCCTGGTCACCCACCTGCTCGACCAGGAACGGGACCGCGTCGACCCGGAATCCCGACAGCCCCAGCTCCATCCAGAAGCCGAGGATCCTGGAGATCTCGTCCTGCACCTCGGGATTGGCGGTGTTCAGGTCGGGCTGGAAACGGTAGAACCGGTGGAAGTAGTACTGGCCCGTCTTCTCGTCCAGCTCCCACAGGCTGTTCTCCTTGTCGGGGAACACCACGCCCTTGGGGTCGTCGGGCTCGGGCTTGTCCGACCAGATGTACCAGTCGCGGTAACGCGAGTCCCTGCTGGAGCGGGCGTCCTTGAACCACGGATGCTCGTCGGAGGTGTGGTTCACCACCAGGTCGGCGATCACCCGGATGCCGCGATCCTTGGCCACCCGCATGAACTCGACGAACTCGCCGAGCGTGCCGAGCCGGGGATCGACGCTGTAGAAGTCGGTGATGTCGTAACCGTCGTCCCGGTCCGGGGTCGGGAAGAACGGCATCAGCCAGATGCATGTGACACCCATCCGGTCGAGGTGATCGATGTGCTGGATCGCCCCACGGAAGTCACCGATGCCGTCGCCGTTGCCGTCGGCGTACGTCTCGATGTCCAGGCAGTACACGACCGCGTTCTTCCACCACAGATCGGACGTCATGCTCAGTCTCATGACCGTTCCGACTGCCCGGCAAAGGCCTGGCAAAACGTCTGGCAGAACGTCTCGCGCAGCGTCCGGCAAGACGTCCGGCCCGCGCCGCCGGAGCGGCACGGGCCGTCGGTGAGCCCGCATCACAGGGCCGTGCGGTCACCGGTCTCCCGGCGACGGACGGCTCACAGGAGAGTGACCTGCTCGGCCTGCGGACCCTTGTTCCCCTGTACGGTCACGTAGCTGACCCGCTGGTTCTGGTCGAGCGTCCGATAACCATTACTGTTGATCGCCGAATAATGTACGAACACGTCAGCGGTACCGTCGTCCGGAGCGATGAAACCGAAGCCCTTTTCGGCGTTGAACCACTTGACAGTGCCTTCAGACAACTGCTTCTCCTTTTACGGAACCTACCGTCTCCCCAGGTAGGGGACACGGGGCTGCGTAGCGGACTCCGCTGCGCATCCGCGTTGAACGCAGGAAAAGCAAGCACGCCCGCTTCCAGGGAAACCCTGGAGTGCGCTATCTGTAACAAACGTTTTCGGAAAACGCCACTGCGACACTCACAGCCAATCGGGAGATACCCGATATCACGCCCCGTTATGCGGGCGCCGCCATGTACCACCTGGCGTGGCCGTCGCCGCGGGTCAGCGAGTCGAGCCTGCGGGGCAGCTCCTGCCGGGAGAACGGGTCTCCGGAGGCGTTGCGGATGTGGATGCCCACCGCGTACATGTCCCTGACCTCCATCAGCGTGCCGTACCCCGGCCACAGCCGCAGATCCGAGCCGTAGGAGCGGGCGAAGTCGTCCACGTCGGCGCTGGACAGCCCGAACCGGCGCTGCCCGTGGTAGGTGTGCACGAGGTCCCACTCCCGGGGCCCGACGGCCACGCCGTCCCAGTCACAAAGGACCGCGTGGCCGTCCTGGCGGCGCAGCAGGTTGTCGATCCAGGCGTCGCCGTGCAGCAGGACGGGCGGGCCGGTCTCCAGGCCGCGCCAGCGGCCGGTGAGCTCCTCGATGCGGTCGCTGAGCCAGTCTCGCTGGCCGGAGGTGAGCGCCTCGGCGCGGTTCTCCACCGCGTGCCGCACCTCGGCGAGGGGGTCGGTGAGCCGCCGCAGCGCGATCGGCGGCACCGGCTCGCGGTGCAGGCTGCGCAGCACCCGGCCGAGCTGCCGGGTGGTGGGGCGCCCCCTCGACTGGACGTACCGCCAGAACGTCACCGCGCGCCCGCCGTACACGATGGGCTGGCCGGGGATCTCGTCCACGGGCCGCACGGTGGGGAAGCCGCGGTCGGCGAGCCAGCGGGCCACCGCCAGCACGACGGGCAGCCGGGTCAGCGCGTCCGGGGCCGTCGCGATCCGCACCACCATGTCGCCCGTGTCGCCGCGGAGCTTGAAGACGGCGTTGCTGCGCAGGCGCATGAGCTGCGCACCCCGTGAGTCGACTCCGATCTGCGCGCAGACGTCACGCAGCAGGCCGAACGCCTCCTCCGCGAGCGGCCGGCCCATCGTCCTCACGCTCGTGCTCACAGGCGGCTGTCCACGGTGAGACGTGGGGACGACTCCGCCAGCACCCGCCTCAGATGTCGTACGGCGGGCAGGTCGGGGGCGACGTCGGCCAGCAGGGCCTTGGCCCGGGTGACCACGATCGAGGTGCGGTGCTCCGCCGGCACCTGCCGCAGCGCGTCGACGGCGACCCGGCAGGCCTCCTCCTGGTCGCCGTGCCTGGCCAGGTGGCTCGCCTGGTCGAGCATGATCAGGGCCGGGTCGATCGTGTGGAAGCCCTGCGGGAAGGCGTCGATGCCGCCCAGTTGCTGGGCGTCCCCCAGCTCGATCAGCGTCCCGGTGCGGTAGAACATCATCCGCTTCTCGGTGAAGACGAAGGCCAGGTCGTCCTGGCTCATGCCGCGCATGCGGGCGAAGATCTGCTCGGCCTCCGCGAGGGCGGCCCTGGCCGCCTTCCCGTCGCCCATGCGGGCCAGCGCCCGGGCCTCGGCCGCCGCCGCGAGGGCCGCCGGGGAGCTGGGGGCGGATCCGGCCAGCATCCGGGCCTCCCGGGCCAGCCGCACGGTCTCGTTGAGGTCGCCGTAGTAGTAGAGCAGCATCGTCTGCTGGGCCCGCACCAGCGCCCGGAGCCGCAGGTCGCCCACGTCGTCGGAGGCCGCGCGGGCCGTGCCGTACCAGGCGTGGGCCTGCCGGGTGTCGCCGAGCTTCATCAGCGCGTCGGCGGCGAGCAGGGTCAGCATCGTGGTCGCGGTCAGCAGGCGGCGCTGCACCGACGACGGCTGGCGGGCCGCGCTCAGCTTCCGCACGTCGGAGATCTCCAGCATCACCCGGCAGAGCATCGGCATGGGCGGGGTGGTCATGTACTCACGGCGGTAGCGCAGCACCTGCTCGTCCAGCCGGTCGAGCTGGTCCTCGTTCACCGAGCCGGTGGCCAGGGTCCGGTCGAGGTCGTGCCGTACGCCCTCGACCTCCGCGAAGAACCGGCCGTTCGGCGTGCCCACGAGCATCGCCTGGTGGAACAGCGCCCGCCGCTCGGCGTCGTCGGGCTCGTCCGGCCGGGCCGGCTCGTCGGCCTGCCCCGGGCCGACCACGACGATCTTCTGCCCGCCCGTGTCCTCGCAGTAGTCCGCCGCCAGGCCGAGCCGTACGGCGTTGGCCCGGTAGAGCCGGGCCAGCAGGTCGATGGTCTGCGGACGGGGGCGCGCCCGGTTGTTCTCCCAGGCGTTGAGCAGGTCGATGCTGGCCCGGGGAAGCCCCAGGGACTGCTGCTCGCAGAGGTACTCCAGCTCTTCGATGGCCTGCCTGGCGGACCAGCCGCGACCGAGCCGATGGGCCTTCAGCAGGCTGACGCCGCAGCACCCGTGGATCGCCTGCACGGTCTGCCAGAGCGTCCACTGCCGGGTCTCGGCCTGTTCGCGCCAGCGACGCGCACACGCGGGTGAGTGCTCTCCACGGGCCATGTACATGCCCTCCGCTGTCGGAGTATCGCCTTTACGGTTATTTCCCTCAGGTTAACCGGCAGGCACCCAACCTCCGGGACTGTTACCCGTTCGTGGCCGGAGACCCGAGGCTGTTCCACGGAATCCCGATGAGTTCCCTGGTTATTGCACGGTTTCGTGGAATCGGCGCGATTGCCGCTGGGTCCGCACAGGTTCACCCTTTCCGGTGATAGGTCCTAACGTTCCCCGGAGGCCACCATGAAGGTAGATCGCAGCGAGGCGATGGACCACCTTGAGCGGCTCGCCGCCCAGCTTGAAGCCCACTCGTTCCAGGTGCGCCTTTCGGCGCCCGCCGGTCTTTACCCGCGTCTGCGCGTCGTCAACCCCATGGAGCCCTCCATGTCCGAGGACGTGCTGGCGTCCAACGCCAGCGACGGCGAGTGGTGGTACTGGCTGTCCTGGGCCGGCCGGATCGGGCACGCCTCCGACGTCGTCACCGCCGCCGAGCGGATCGCCACCGTCCTGCACGTCATCCGCCGCTGATCGCCCGGCCGCTCAGGCGAACTTCGATTTCGGGCGCTCCTGGAGGACCCCGTCGACGTAGACGTCGACCTTCTCGTCGTAGAAGGCGAGCAGGCCCGCGATCCGCTGGCTCTCCAGGAGGGGGGTGGGGTAGGACCAGACCAGATCCCGGCCGCCCTCCTCCTCTCCGACCGACCAGTACTCCGCCCGCCCCTTGTACGGGCAGTGGGTGACCGTGCCGGAGGGCCGGAGCAGATCGAGCCGGACGTCGGTCTTCGGCAGGTAGTAACGCGGCGGCAGCCCCGTCTCGAACAGGATCCGCGGGCTGCGGGAGTCGGCCACCGTCACCCCGCCGACCTCCACCCGGACATGCCGCGAGCTCGGCAGGATGTCGACCCGGGTGTACGGGTCGCGCGCGTGGACGAAGACCTCCTCGTCCTCCTCGAACCAGTTGTCCATCGACGCCCAGTCGAACCGGACGTGCCCGCGGATCTCCTCGATGGGCGAGTCGTCCCCGTAGACAAGGGCGGCGTCCGGACGGCCGCCCACATCGTGGACCCGCGCGTCGCCCCGGCTCGGCGAATGCTCTTCGCGGCCGGTCGCCTTGAGCGCCTGGGCGTCCACGTCCGCCGACGGGAAGTAGTAGGTCGGGTAGTACGGGACCTCCCACACCAGGACGGCACGGGTGGTGTCCGCCACCGGCCGCCCGTCGAGGTAGGTGCGGACACGCTTGGCCGTCGTCTCGACTCGGACGCGGCCCCGTCTGGTCGGCTCCATGTCGGCGTCAACCACCGGGTGACTCATCCTTATTCCCCGGTCTCACAATCGGAATTCCGCGTTGTGCGCTCCCGTGCGGGCGTCCGGTGTCGACAGCAAGCGGATTAGTCGCTTACCCTCGGCAAGGTGGGTCTTCGCCTTTACGATACGCGCTCTCACACCCTCCGCGATTTCACCCCTCGAATTCCCGGAATGGTGTCGATTTATCTCTGCGGCCCCACCGTTGTCGCTCCCCCGCATGTGGGGCAGATCAGGTCGCAGGTGAGTTTCGACATTCTCCACCGGTGGCTGATAAACAACGGGAACGCCGTGCTTCTCTGCCGGAACGTCACGGACATCGAAGACAAGATCATCAGCAGGTCGCTGTCCGAGGGCATCCCGTGGTGGCGCATCACCGACCCGGTCTACCGGTCGTTCGCGCGTACGTACACCTCGCTCGGCTGCCTTCCGCCCAGCGTGGAGCCCCGGGCGACGGGGCACATCCCCGAGATGATCGAGATGATCGAGGAGCTCGTCGCCGCCGGGCACGCCTACGAGTCCGACGGGAACGTCTATTTCGCGGTGGACTCCTATCCCGGCTACGGATCGCTCTCCCGGCAGCAGGTGCAGCACATCCGGATAACCGAGGAGAACGACCGGGGAAAGCGCAATCCACGTGATTTCGCACTGTGGAAACGCGCGAAGCCCGGCGAGCCGGTATGGGTCTCGCCGTGGGGCGAGGGACGCCCGGGATGGCACCTGGAATGCTCGGCGATGGCCCGTAGATATCTGGGCGGGGAATTCGACATCCACGGCGGCGGAGCGAATCTCATATTCCCCCACCACGAGAACGAGATGGCGCAGTCGCGGGGGGCGGGAGATTCCTTCGCGCGTTTCTGGCTGCACAACGGGCCGGTCACGCACCGGGGCGAGAAGATACGCAAGCACGTGCGCAACCCCCTGGCCGTCCCGGCCCTGCTCGACCGCGTACGGCCGGTGGAACTGCGCTATTACCTCGCGGCGGCGCATTACCGTTCACCGGTCGAATTCTCGCTGGCGGCGGTCGAGGAGGCGGCGACGGCCTTCCGCCGGATCGAGCGGTTCGTTCTCCGCGTGGGCTCGGAGGCCTCCGGCGAGCTTCCGCCGCAGTTCAGCCGGGCCATGGACGACGACCTGAGCGTCCCTCAGGCGCTGGCGGCGGTGCACGCGACGGTCGGAGAGGGCAACGCCGCGCTTGCGGCGGGAGACCGGGAATCAGCCGTCACCAAATGCGGCGCCGTACGCGCGATGCTCAATGTGCTGGGCCTCGATCCGCTGAGCGACGTCTGGTCGAGGGAAACACAACTGCGGGACGTCGCGGGGGCCGTACTCGGGGTGGCCCGAAATCTCGCCGAGGCCAGCGCCGCGAAGGGAGATCACGAACACGCGCTGATCATGGAACGGCAGATCGAGACGGCGTTGTCCAAACGCCACCATATCGAGCATCCCGCGCTTATCAGATAGATCGTTATTCCTGGAGGATCGGTGGAGAGCGGACGGCCCGCGGCGAAGGGGGCCGCGGCGAAGCGGCCCGCGGTGAAGACGATCGTCATCGACTGCGACCCGGGCATCGACGACGCGCTGGCCCTCGCACTCGCGCACGGCAGCCCCGGGCTGGAGATCGCCGGCGTCACCACGGTGAGCGGCAACGTCTCGCTCGCCCGGACGACGGCGAACGCGCTGGCGCTGCGGGAGTACCTCGGGTTCCCCGAGGTTCCGGTGGTGCCGGGGAGCGCGCGGCCGCTGCTGCGGCCCCCGATCAACGCGGCGGGCGTGCACGGGGACCACGGGCTGGGCGGTGTACGGCTTCCCGAGCCGGCCCTGCCGCCCGCTCCCGGTCACGCCGTCGACTTCCTCATCGACACCCTCGCCTCCCGGCCCGGCGAGGTGACGCTGGTCGCGATCGGTCCGCTGACCAACGTGGCGCTGGCCGTGCGCAAGGAGCCGAGGATCACGGAGTGGGCCAGGGAGCTCGTCATCCTCGGCGGGTCGTACACCCGCGGCAACGTCACCCCGGCGGCCGAGTTCAACATGGCGGCCGACCCGGAGGCCGCGGCGGTGGTCTTCGGCGCCGGGTGGACCGTCACGATGATCGGCCTGGACGTCAGCCGGAGCGCCCTCGCCACCGGACCGGTGCTGGACCGGATGCGGGCGCTCGGCCGCCTGGGCACGGAGCTGCTCGCCCCCTGCGCGGAGTTCTACGGCATGGTCACCGCCACCGAAGGCCCCGCCATCCATGACACCTGCGCCGTCGCCTACCTGGTCGACCCGTCGCTCATCGAGGTCCAGCCCGCGGTGGTGGAGGTGGAGACGGCGGGACGGCTCACCTCCGGCATGACCGTGGTCGACTTCGAACTGGCCGGCCGGGCCCCGAACGCGCTGGTCGGGACCTCTCTCGACGTGGCCCGGTTCTGGGATCTGACTCTGTCGGCATACGCCCGAGTACGGCCCACCGCGCGCTCTTTGTCGGGATGATCCGCCGCTGGGGTGGATGCGCACGTTACAAGTACAAGAACTGGCTTCGGAAGGGTAATCCTGGCGGTTTCTTGGGAATCATGAGGGCAGTAGCGGAAAGGAGGGCCCCGATGAAGAAGGTGCAGATCGTGCCGCGACCGCGGCCACCGAGGAACCCCGAGCCCATCGACCTGCGCACCCCTTCGGGGCGAGTCCTTCCCTTCTGAGCCACGCCGGCCGGCAACGGCGCCCTTCCGGCGGGCTTGTCGGGAAAGGCGGCCCACGCCGTACGGCGCGCGCCATGCCGCGCACGGCGGCGGACCAAGAGCCGTGCTCCACTGGGCCTCGAGACACACTGGGCCTGGAGACGACCGGGCCTGGAGACGACCGGGCCTGGAGACACCAGCGCGGCGACAGGCCGTGCAGGCGCCACACCCGGAGACACACCGGGCCTGGAGAGAACCGGGCCAGGCGAAACACCGGGCCTGGCGAAACACCGGGCCTGGCGATACGGGCGCCGGGATCAGCCCGCGGTTCCCCGCGGCGTGCCCGCCCCGGCCAGCTCGTAACAGCTGGCGAACCCTTCGAGGACGGCCGGCCATGAGCACCGCACCGGCTGGGTCTCCCGGTTGTGCTCGGCGATCGAGCGGCGCAGCGCCGGATCCCCGGCCAGGCGTGCCACCGACGCCACCAGCTCGTCGAAGGTGCGCCCGAGCAGCCCCTCCTTGCCGGGACTGACGAAGTCGGCCACGCCGCTCTGCGCCCGCGCCACCACCGGCACGCCGGCCGCGCGGGCCTCCAGCGCCGCGAGGCCGAACGACTCGCGCGGCGCCGGGGCGACGAACACGTCGGCGACGGAGAGCAGCTGCTTGATCTGATCCCTGCTGAACCGGCCGGGCAGCGACACCCAGTCCATCCGCCTGGCGCGCAGGTAGCGCTCCATCCGCGCCCGCGCCGGGCCGTCGCCCACGATCGTGGCGCGCATGGCCACCTGCCCCGGAGCCCGCGAACGCGCCGCCTCAAGCAGCTTGAGCAGCCGCATCGGCTGCTTGCGCGGAGCCAGCCGCCCCACCGCGACCACGTGGACGGCCTCGTCGCCGGCGTCCCGCCGGGCCTCCTCGCCCGAGGGCCGCCAGGCGGTGACGTCCAGGCCGTTCGACACGACCCGCACGGGCACGCGCGGCCCGGCCACCGCGCGGATCGGCCGCGCGGCCGCCTGGCTGACCGCGGTCAGCACCAGCCCCCAGCGCCGCCACTCGAACGCGGCCTGCAACGCCCGGTAGACGCCCCGCGTGATCGGATCCCACATGCTGTGCACCGTCACCACGACGGGCAGGCGGGCCCGCGCCGCCGCGCGCACCCCCATCCAGGCGAACGGCGAGACCGCCCCGGTGTGGACGTGGACCACGTCGGGCCGCCGGGCCCGCATCAGCCGGAGCAGGTGGAAGGAGCCGCGCGGGTGCACCGGCAGATCGAACGGGAGACCCGCCACCACCCGGTGCACGCCGGGGATCCGCTCGCCCGGCGTGGCCGTCACGACCTCGACCGTGTGGCCCGCCTCGCGCTGGGCCCGCACGAGGTCGGCGACCTGCACCTCGATGCCTCCGAGGCGCGGGAGGTAGCAGTCAGTGATGTGAAGGATCCTCACCGGGCCAGCCTGACAGAGTGCGCGACGCCCATCAAACCACCGACGCCCACCGAACCCACCGGCGCCCACCGAACCCACCGAACCCACCGACGCCCACCGAACCCACCGACGCCCACCGAACCCACCGACGTCCGCCGAACCCGGCGCCGCCTACCGAACCCACCGACCGGGGAGGTCGCCGACACCGCGCCCGGCTCACGTGGGATCATGGCGGGAACGAGGAAGACATGGCGGTGGACACGATGACAACGTTCCCTGGGGCGCGATGAGGACGGCGGTGTTCTTCCACGCCCACCCCGACGACGAGGCGCTGCTGACGGCCGGGACCATGGCGAAACTGGCCGACGAGGGGCACCGGGTCGTGCTCGTCGTGGCGACCGCCGGCGAGCGCGGCCTGGCCGAGCTCCCGCACGGCGAGGAGCTGGCCAGGGCCAGGATGGACGAGCTGCACAAGTCGGCGGCCGTCCTCGGCTGCGCCCGGGTCGTACAGCTCGGCTACGGCGACTCCGGGCTCGCCATCGACGGCGGCGTGGCCGGCGACCGGCCGGACAACGCCTTCATCGACGCCGACATCGAGGAGGCCGCGCAACGCCTGGCCTCGATACTCAAGGAGGAGACCGCCGAGCTGCTCACGATCTACGATCCCGCCGGCGGGTACGGCCACCCCGACCACGTCCAGGTGTACCGGGTAGGCAGCCGGGCGGCGGAGATCGCGGGGACGCCGATCGTGCTGGAGGCGACGGTGGACCGGGACCTGCTGCTGCGGGGCGTACGGCTGGCCGCGCGCTTCTATCCGTCCCTGGACGTCAGGAGCTTCGAGCTGGCCTACTCCCCCGGCGACGTGATCACCCACCGGGTGAACGTGCGCCGGTACGCCAAGGCGAAGCGGGCGGCGATGGCCGCCCACGCGACCCAGGCCACCGGCGGCAACGGCGACCGCACGCTGGGCGCGATGCTGAGGATCCCCCGCCCCGCCTACCGGTTCGTCTTCGGCACCGAGTGGTTCGTCCGGCGCGACCTTGCCCCCGGCACCCGCCTGACCCACCCGTTCGGCAACCCTTAGGGGGCCGATCCTCCGTGAGGAGGAGTCCGCACCCCCCGGGCCCCGGCAGACTAAGGACGACCAAGGACGACTGGGGGCATCACGGGTGAACGGGAAGTGGCTGCGCGTCGCGCTGTCGGCAGTGTCGCTGGCGCTGGCCGTCGCGCTGGTGATCTACCTGCCGCAGATCGTCCGGGCGCTGACCGGCGCGACCGTGAGCTGGCACGAGATCGGCCTGCAGTTCAGCGGGCTCGGCTGGGGGACGATCGCGCTGATGACCGCCCTCTGGCTGGCCAGCCTGTGGGCGTACACGTTCGTGATGACCTCGGCGCTGCCCGGCCTCACGCACCTCCAGGCGCTCACGCTCAACGCGGCGGGAAGCGCGGTCAGCAACCTGCTGCCGTTCGGCGGCGCCGCCGGGGTCGCGGTGACCTTCGGCATGACCCGGGGCTGGGGCTTCGCCAACCGGCCGATCGTCGCCTACACGCTGGTGACGGGCATCTGGAACTCCCTGTTCCGCTTCATCCTGCCCGCTGTGGGCATCCTGGGCCTGCTCATCGCGGGCAGGGCCACCGACCCCACGGTCGCGAAGGCGGGCTGGGCCGGCGCGGGGTCCATCCTCGTGCTGGTGGCCGTCGTGGCCGCCGCCCTGTACTGGGACCGCGCAGCCCTCCTGCTCGGCCGCACCCTCGACGCGCTCGTACGGCTGGCGCCCGCGCGCCTGCGCCCGGCCGAGCACGCGGCCTCGGCCGCCATCGAGCGGCTGCGCCAGGACACCGCGGAGATCATCCACCGGCGCTGGCCGGGCCTGTCCCTTGGCATGGTGGGCTTCCTCGTCCTCCAGTGCCTGATCATGGCGTGCTGCCTGGTGGCCACCGGGTCCTACCCGGGGCCGGCCGAGACGGTCGCGGTCTTCGCGCTCAGCCGGGTCCTCACCACGGCCCTGGTGACGCCCAGCGGAGCGGGGATCATGGAGGGCGGGGTGGCCACGCTGCTCATCGGGGCGTTCGGCCAGCCCGCGAGCGGGGCGACGGCGGCGGCGGTGCTGTTCGGCTTCTGGACGTACACGATCGAGATCCCGTGGGGCGGCCTCGCACTCGGCGGCTGGGCGCTGCTGCGCCGCCGGGACGCCCGCGCGATGGCCGCGTCCGCGCCGCCACGCCCCGAGTCCCCACCCCCGCCCCCCTCCGCGGGCGCCGAGTCGAGGGCTCCCCGCCGGGAGAGCTCCTGAGCTCTCCGGAATGCCCGCAGACGTCAAGACCGCGAGGCTCCGAGACGAGCCGGGCCGAGGTGATGCCACCCCAGCCCGATCTCATATCCCCCTATGACGTGGTCAGGGGCTGGTGCAGGTGACGGTGGGGGTGGCGGCGGTGCCGTTGGCGGTGAAGCCGAAGGTCGTGGATCCGCTCGCCGCGATGGAGCCGTTGTAGTCCATGTTGCGTACGCTCACGCTTGATCCGGACACCGTGGACGTGCCGTTCCACAGGCTGCTGATGGTCTGCCCACCGGGCCAGGTCCACTTCACCGTCCAGCCGTTGACCGGCGAGCTTCCCGCCTGGACGGTGACCGTCGACTGGAATCCGCCCGGCCAGCTGTTGACCGTCTCGATCGTCGCCGAACACGCCCCCGGAACCGGAGACGGAGACGGTGAGGGCGACGGAGACGGAGACGGAGAGGGTGAGGGAGATGGCGAGGGCGAGGGCGAGGGCGACGGAGAGGGTGAGGGAGATGGCGAGGGCGACGGGGACGGGCCGGAGGGGGGCAGAACGGTGATGGTGAAGGTGTCGTCGATGGCGGTGTGCGGCAGGTTGACCGTCGTGCCGTTGCCGGACAGGGTGACCACGTTGTTGGAGACGGTGGCCGGGCCGGTGACGGCGCCGCCGCTGTTGTAGGGGATGCGCTCGACGAGCACTCGGACCTGGTTGTTCTGCACGATCTCGCTGGTGGAGTCGAGGTTTTGCAGGTTGACGGCGATGTTGCCGGTCGTGGTGCCGCCGCCGACCAGGATCTTGGCGTTCCCGGTGTCCTTGGTGGCGAAGGCGTCGTAGTTGGCGCTGGGGGTGACCGAGGCGATCTGCCCGGTCTGGGAGCCGTAGAAGCGGTAGGCCCACCACTCGCCCTT
>NZ_JBEZDW010000043.1:0-69264 GCF_040802045.1 Microbispora sp. NPDC049125
ATCGCCGCGCTCACCGACACCACCATGCGTGCCGCCGAACGGCGGGCCGAGCGCCTGGGCGGACGGCTCGACCCGCCGATGGTCGTCTGCCTGGATGAGGCGGCCAACATCTGCCGGATCGCCGACCTGCCCGAGCTCTACAGTCACCTCGGCTCGCGCGGCATCGTGCCGGTGACGATCCTGCAGTCGTACGAACAGGGCATGACGGTGTGGGGTGAGGCAGGCTTGGCGGCGATGTGGGGCGCGGCGACCCGCAAGGTGATCGGCGCCGGCGTCGACTCCCCCCGCCTGGCCCGCGACCTCGCCACGCTCGTGGGCCAGCACGACGTCCCCGTCCGCTCGGTCTCCTACGCCGACGGGCGGGCGTCGGAGCAGATCTCGCTGCGCCGTCAGGACATCCTGGAGCCGGCCGCCATCCGCGCCTTGCCACCAGGGACCGCGCTGCTCCTGGCCACCGGCGGGCGCCCCGCCTTGATCTCCCTGCTCCCCTGGTATCGCAGTCGCGACGCCGACCGGATCCAGGCATCCCGCGCCAGGCTCGAACGACTCATCACGGAAGGGGCGGCGCGATGACTGAGCCGGTGTACGCCACGCTCGAAGAGTGGGTCACCGAGCGGTTCCGGCCCATCTACCGGCGCACGCTCGGCGGTGAGTACCGCTGGTGCGCCCAGTGGTGGAAGCACGCCGAGGCCATCTCCCGCCTGACCGCGCTGTGGCACGCATGGGAGGCGCTGCGCCTGGAAGCCGGCACCGGGATGGGCGTCTGGTACCGCGACCACCTCGATCACCAGTTGCCGATCCTGCTCGGTGCCCGCGGCCCCTTCTACCAGTGCAGCGAGGACGAGCACCTCGAACCGCACCTGGCCGTCATCGAACCGGCCCCACCCGGGTGGTGGGTCGTCCCCGACGACGACTAACTGCAGGAAGTGACATCGAACCAACCGAGTGAAGGAAGCCCACAATGATCACTCGTGCGTACGACAACCTGATCGGACAGCGACAAGCCGATGTCGAGACCGTGACGGCAGCGGCAGCGGACGCGCTGGCGGCCATCGCGGCAGCGATGGAAACCGGCGAGGAGCACGGGCCGCCCGAGCTGTACGCCTCCTACGCGTTCCTTCAGCAGGCGGCCGTCGAGGCCCTGACCGAACTTCGCGCCCATCCGAAGGCCGCTGTCCATGAGGCATTGGACGTCGACGCGCCTGACTTCGCCGAAGTGAGCAAGCTGGGCGGCCTGGTCTGCGAGGTCCTACTCGACGCCGCGATGCGCATCTCGGGCAGCCGACAACTCGACCTGCTGAAGGCGGCGGCCCACGCGGCCCGGATCAGGGACCTGCTGGCGTCATGACGGCGACCTTCGGCGACTTCATCGACGGCGCACGGGCCCACCTGGAGATAGCCGACCGGCACGCCCACGCCGACATCCACCCGGGCATCTCGGCGGGGATCTTCGACGCCGGCCGATCGCTGACGGCGATGCTCGCCCGCTGCGCCGACGACTTCGCAGGCGCTCGGGAAGTAGGCAACCCGCTCCGCCACGCCTCTCACCTGCTCGGGCGATGGGAGACAGACGGGTCATCCGCCCAACACCCGATACCGCTGCATCTGTCCGCCGCCGCGGTCGCGTGGGGAGCCGCCGGCGATGTGCTGGCCACCCACTTCTCCCCACGAAGAACCCACGCCCGCTCCGACTGGACCACCGTCATCACCGACCAGCGTGTCCGCAGCCACCTGCTCAGCGAGGTGGCCGGCCACGCGCTGGCCCTGTCATCGATTCTGGACCGTACGGCCCACGCTCACGCCGCCGACATCCGGGCAGCGCGCCACCTGCTGAGCTCGTCCCCCATGGTCGCGGCAGCGCGGCTGGACGGCTCCGCCGCCTTGCGAGTCGTACCTCTCAACCAGCCCGCTGCACCAGAGCCGATCCCGCAGGTGGCACAAACCGCTGACGAGCTGCGCGCGGGCATCACCACCGGTGCCGAAGCTCTGCGCGCCCTGCGCTACCACGACACCGACAAGGGACCAGCGGAATGGCACCGAACAGCACTGGCGGCCTCGATCATCACTCACATCAGCGCTCGCATGCTCACTCAGCTCACCCGCCGGGCCTATGAGCTGAACCCCGACCGCCAGCACGACCTCGGCCAGCTCCTGCAACGCGCCACCGACGGCCTGGACCAGTCACACGCCGAATGGAAGGGCGTACGCCGGGCCTGGCTGCGCCATCTTCGCCCCGGACCCGTCGCGAGGTCACTGCGCCAGCAACATCTGGAACAGGTGGCCGTCCGCCTCGGACGACTGCTCTACGCCAACCCAATGTGGACTCCCGCGCCGCACGATGCCGCCGAGATCAAGAGCCCTCAAGCACTTGCAACCAGCACTGGGGCGATGGTGCCGACCCTCAGATCGGTGCTGCACACGTTCGAAGCACTCATCGCCGTCACCGAACAAGATAGAGGCGACATGATCCGAGCTGGCAAGGCTGATCACCTACCGGACGGAGACACATCGGCGCTCCGGACGGCCTACGAGGAACTGTCCACACCCAAGGTCCGCACGTCATGGTCGATCAGCGAAGCCATCTTCCTCGCCGCTGACCCGGACCAGAGGCCGCAGCTATGGCCCGAGGTTCACGCACTCGAGCTACGCCGCAGCCCCACCGCCTTCACCCAGCAAGCCGCCCGCGAGCGGGACGGAACCAGCCGATGGCTGGAATGGCTGTCCACCCGCACCACCGTGTCAGACACCCGCCTCGCCTCGGCTGTCGAGCCAGGGACGACTCCACACACAGCACCGCCGGGGCAAAGATCGGCGTCCGCCCACCGCGGTCGCAATCGCCTTCCCTGACCCTCCACGCAGCAGTCGAATGACTGCATCATCACTGTGAGCTGCCCGCTGACGAAGTCACCGCCCAGGCGCCAGTCCCCCATCAGCACCTTCCATTTGGTGCCGTCCTTCACCAGGCAGCACGTCACGGCGCGGCGCATCGCCTCAATTGACTACTGCAAAAAATAGCAGAAGAGATCCACCCCGATCATTCCGCGGATCGATAGATCATCTTACGCACCGATGCCGCCTCATGGGATGCCACTTTTACTGGTGGCACATCGAGAATTGCCAGCGTTCCTCCTGCGAACTCTTCCGTCATAACGCCGGCATCAGTGCTTCTCTTTAGCATCCAGGGAGGCTTCACATAGGTAAACCACCCTGCCGTTGGAATATCTACAGTTTCGGCCTGCTCCGTCTGAATAGAGTAGCTTGACCATATGGCATAGTCAGGCTGCCAGATTTCAACCATTGTCTTCATCATGCGGGCAGCGACGTCTTTTTCATAGAGGCTGCACCCGCTCAAGTTGCTGTCCGGGTCTGGTAGATCGAGAACGAGATGGTTCGGCTCGCTGATCACGCTCGAGCCGGCCCCACAGGTGATTGCGAGGCCTACTGGAGCTTCGCCCCCATTCCAGAGTGCGAGAGAAAACCCTAGCTCCGCGATAATGGACCTATCGGCATCCCTTCGATTACTCCCCTCTTTCAATGCCCGACTCAGCTCTCCAGCCGCAATATCAATTGGCCCCTTCCTCGCAGTGGCCTTGCTTCGCCCGGTTCTGAACCAGGTCCGGAGGCTGGGATGAGCATTACTCAATCCTTCCAAGCAGTTTGCGAGTTTGTACGCACAGACCTCCGCGCTCTCAGGTCGAGGCCCCCAGTATGCTCCAGCAAAGAACATGATCGCTCTAACTTCTTTCACTTACGAGACGGGTTGGTGGACGAGGGTGATGCCCTTAATGCCGCGACTCGCGAAGAGGTTTTGCATAGCAAGCATGGCATCTTTCTCTGCCACATACCACACTACTGGTGTGCCATGAGCCGCCTGCAATTGGCGTTGCGCCTGCGCGACGAGGTCGTCGGCTCCATTATACCATGGCTGGAATCGACCGTTTTTGACAAATTTGGCATAACCGGGTCCCTTGGCATCCATGAGGACACCACCGCGGTAACCGTCAAATTTAACACCGTTCACCCAGTAGACCATGCCGTGAGGAACACCGGTGACTTCCATTTGGTACGCCGCTGCCCGCGCAGACATACTCTCGTTTGCCGACCCCCAACTTCCAGGACCGCCCGGTGTCGCCCAGCAGCCTGATGCATTGTGTACGAGGATATCGACAGTACCAGCGATAACGTAATATGTATGGAAACCCTCGATAGTGAGATTGTGCACTCGCTGCCTGAGCCGTTTGAAAAGCTTCACAGAGCTTACGACGTAGTCCCTGCTAGCGCTACTTCGTAAGCGCATACCCGGCGTCAGGTTGTATGCTGGCAACCAGTGCCCCTGATCACTTGCCCAAAAGGCATGCTCTGCAGTAGATATGATAGTTGCAGTTTCTGCAGAATTATCGGCGTCAGCTCTAAGTGTGACCTTAACTAGGCTCTTATCGCCCTCGTTAACGCTCAGAGCTATGACCGTCTTCGCTGCGGTGCTGCCCGTAATTGGATCAGTGGCTAAGACAGTGTCGCCGACTTCAACTTCCTCGATCGGTTTTTGGGATCCGTTCGCCATAAGTACCGAGGTGCCGGGCACGAAACTGCTGCAGCCGGTAAATTTGCGCACAGTTTTGAAATATTGCAAGGCTTTACTGGCAGGCAGCGAGGAGACGAGGCCGTTGAAGCAGTCCTGAATGTTTGGACTAGTAAGACAGCTGTCAATCGCATCAACACCGAAATACCAGAGGAGGAGCCCGCCAATCGCGTCTGTTCCCCAGACGGTTTCGCAATAGTTGACGTCCCCGCCCCGGGCGTTACTTCCACATATTACTTTTCCGTACCCGGCGGGAATATCGTCCGGATCGATGGTGTTACGAAGTTCATTGAGCTGCCTCTTGAGTTCCCCCTTTCTCCATTCCTTGCACTTTCGGGAGTTTGGGTTCTTACAGTAGAGGTCGTGCAACCTGCGGTTTTGCTCGCCTCTTCTACACTCCTTATACCCTTTATCCTGGGGATCGCAAGTGGTGCCCAGGCCCGTTGGATCGGACATGCCGATAGGATTATTACCTGCGTATTCGTATGGATTTGCCCATTGAGGCCGGCGCAGATCCAGAAGAGGGTCCGGGGAAACGAACCTACCGATCTCAGGGTCATAATATCGGGCAGAAAGGTAGTCCAGCCCGGTCGTGCCGTCTTCCACCTTGCCCAAGAATCCGTGGTCTGTGAACGGCAAGTCGTCACTACCGCGACGCTGACCGTAGGGGAGATAACGCTCGCGGGATACCCTTCCAGTCGCGTCGTCAATGGCAAGCTGGGTAGAGCCGTGCAGACCGGACATCAGCCAGGTGACCCCGCTGCCACCAACGCGCATTGCTACCGTGGCCCCATCGGGGGTGGTGTAGTAACGCTTCCCGGAGATTGTGTTGCTAGTAGCCTCGATCTCCATTGAGCCGAGGTAGAGAGTTGACTTTCCGTCTGGATCACGGCGTATCAGACGGTCTCCGTCTGCGTCGTATACCATCGTGGTGTCTTGCCCGTCGATGGTGGCTTTCTCTAGTTGGCCAAGTCCGTTCCAGTCAAATTTTTCGATCTTTCCTGCAACGGTGCGGGAAGTGAGTCGTCCTGCCGTGTCGTAGACGTAGGCGTCAGCGCTGCCGGAATGCGTGATAGCAGTGACTGCGTTTGGCCCTGAAACGGAATCGCCGGGCTCCGGATAGGAGTAGGTGGAAGTCTGTCCACCCGTGGCCACACTGGTGATATTTCCGACGCCGTCGTAGGTGTAGGACTGAGTGTAAGGGTCTATGCCTAAGCCATCTGCATTGGTTGGTCCTGCAACGCAGTCTGTAGCGGTTGTGGTCCAAGCTTGTGCTAGACGACGTAGTCCGTCGTAGGTGAAGCATTCTGACTGACCTGAGCCAGCGCCCACTGTGGAGGCGGCATCTAGGACGCGAGTAATTGCGCCTGCGGTATTGTAGAAATATTGATCGTCCTGTGCAACATGAGGGCTAGAGGTTCCTACTTGGGTTGTGGTAGTAACTCGGTTTACCCATCCGTTTGTATCGTCCCACGTCAGTACGCGCTTAATCTTCCCGCCCGCGCCATAGGCACGCTCAGCAAGTTTGCTGGTGGGCTTGTAGGAAGTGGAGTCAACGTAGGTGAAGCCACCTCCAAGGTTGGAGGTGAGTGCTTGCGGCAGGCCTAGCTCGGAGTAGGTTGCGACTACTTTTTCCTGGGGCAGTCCACCCGCAGCGGGCATTTCGTATGCCGCAATCGCCCCTGTGGCTGTGTAATTATTTGAGAAGACGTAAGTCCCCGCTAGCAATCCTTCCGAGGAAGGAATCGTCACCTTAGAGCCGATCGGACGGTTCATCCGGTCGTAGCCCGTCACAGCATCGACGTACGCATTGCCATCAACGTATCGGGTCCCGGCGGTCAGCTTGCCCTTGCCGTTATCGAGGGTGTCATACACCCATTCGGCTAGCTTGGTGCCGGTCTCGGTCTCCCCGGACCAGATAGCAGTCTTGCGTCCCAGGTCGTCGTAAGAATAGGAGATTTTCTCGCCCTTGCCATTGGTCGCCCACAATAGACGGCCAGCGTCATCGTAGGCCTGGTTGGAGTTACCAGCGTCTGGGTCGTGGGCGGCGGTGCGGCGGCCGAGAAGGTCGTAGGTGAAGGTGCGGACATTGCCGTTGGCGTCGGTCTGCTTGGTCAGCCTCCCGTTGCGGTCGTATTCATACGTCGTGTCGTAGTGCGTGGCGGGGCTGACGGTGATGGTTTGCCAGGAGGCCCAGTCGGAGGGAACGCCGCCCCGGGTCGCGCGGGCACGCCAACGGATCTTCCACCCACCGGCGAGTTTCCCGGCGGGGACAGTGACGGCGGCGTCGCTGCCGGAGGAGACGCCGGTGATCGATGTGGTCCAGATGCTCCCCGTGCCGTGCGCGGTATCGGCCGGGTCGTGCTCGACCTGGAAGTCGGCGCCGAGTTGACCGCCCTGGGGCACGCTGACTTTGGCGATCAAAGCGGGGGTGAGTGTGCTGGTGGTGCCGCCCGAGGACGGCTGGGTGCGCAGGCCCTCGACCACCGGGAGCTGGGAGGCGTCGACGACGGTCAGCGGCTGCCACGCCGACCAAGCGGTCGTCCCCCCAGGAGTGACGGCCCGGGCCCGCCAGCGCACCAGCCACCCGTCGCCGAACTTCCCGTCGGGCACGGTGACGGACGCCTGGGTCCCCGACGTCACGTCGTCAACGGCGGTCGTCCAGATGCTCCCCGTGCCGTGCACAGTGTCGGCCGGGTCATGCTCGACCTCGAACTCCGCACGTACCTTGCCGCCCGCCGGGTCGGTCATCTGCGCGAGCAGTTGCGGGGTCAGGGTGGAGGTCACGGTGGTACTGCCGACGGCCTGAGAGGGGGTGACCTGGAGTGCGCCCAGCACCGGGTCGGGCAGGTCCACGCGGAAGGTCTGCCAGTCCGACCAGGCCGAGGCCGCGCTACCGGCCAGGGCGCGGGCCCGCCAGCGCACCGTCCAGCCTTCGGTCAGCGCCCCGTCAGGTACGGCGACCGAGGCCTGCGTTTCGGCCGGAACGTCATCGAGCGCGCCGGTCCAGATGCTCCCAGTGCCGTGCGCGGTGTCGGCCGGGTCATGCTCGACCTCGAACTCCGCCCGCAGCGTCCCGCCGGCCGGATTGGTCACCTGGGCCAGCAGGTGCGGAGTCAGCGACGGAGTGACCGTGCTCCCGCCCACGACCTGGGAGGGCGTGATCTGGAGAGCGGTCACGGCCGGGTCGGCTGGGACGTTTCCGGCGTCGATCGTGGCGAGCTGCCAGTCCGTCCAAGCCGATGAGACCTGAGTGGCGGTGTTGACGGAGCGGACGCGCCAGCGCACCCCCCAGCCGTTGACCAGCTTCCCGCCGGGCACGGTGACGGCCGCTTGGGTGCCGGAGGCCACGTTGTCGGCCGCCGCCGTCCAGATCTGGCCGGTGCCGTGCGCGGTGTCGGCCGGGTCGTGCTCGACTTCGAACTCCGCGCGCAGCGGTGCGCCGTAGGAGTCGGTCACCGTGGCCAGAAGCTGTGGCGTCAGCGAGGAGACCACGGTCGTGCCGCCGGTCACCTGGGAGGGGGTTATCTGGAGCTGGGCGACCGCTGCGGCCGGGATGGTGACGGTCAATCCCTGCCAGGCCGTCCACGCTGAGGCGTTGGACCCGGCGGCGACGGCGCGGGCGCGCCAGCGGACCTTCCACCCGTCGGCGAGCTTGCCGGCGGGCACGGTGACAGTGGCCTGGTTTCCCGAGGCGATGTTGTTGACCCCGGCGGTCCAGATGGTCCCGGTGCCGTGCGTGGTGTCGGCCGGGTCGTGCTCCACTTCGAACTCCACCCGGGAGGCCCCACCGGCAGGGGTGGTCGCCCGGGCCGCGAGCGCTGGGGTGAGGGTGGAGGTGACCTGCGCCCCGCCGAGCGTCTGGGACGGGGTGACCTGGAGTTGGTCGACCACCGGGTCGGGCACGGTGACCGTCGCGGTCTGCCAGGCCGACCAGGCCGAGGAGGTCGAGGAGCCGGTGTTGGTGGCGCGGGCCCGCCAGCGGATGTGCCAGCCATCGGTGAGTTTCCCCGAGGGGATGCCCAGAGGGGCGTCCTGGCCGGAGGAGACCCCTGCCGAGGTGCCGGTCCAGATGCTGCCGGTCCCCTCCGCCGGGTAGGCGGGATCGTGCTCCACCTCGTAGTCGGCCTTGAGCGTACCGCCCACCGGGTCCGTCACGGTGGCATGCATGGTCGGGGTCAGCGTGGAGGTGACCATAGTGCCGTTGGACTGCGTCGCCGGAGTCAGGGTCGGATTCGACAACGTGGGCGGCGGCGGAGGGGTGTAGGTAACCGACAGCTGCGGCTCCGCCGCCGCCTCTGCCCAGTATGAGGAAAACGTACGCTTGTAGCTGTCGGTGAACGGCGTAGTATTTTCTTTCGTCCCGATCAAGCGGAAACCGTAGTTCGGCGTTCCGCTCGCCCATGCTTGGACGATCGAAGTAACCGTCCAGGTCATGGACCCGGTGACATTGGTCGTGTTATTAGGACATCGAGTGTCGGTCTGTGTCGCCTGCCCGGTGGTCGTGGCCGACGGCTGGGTGCTCCACCTGGTCGAATAGTCCCAGTTGCTCGTGATCCGCTGCATCGCCAGTGCCCCGGGAATGCACTTATAAGCGGTCTCCATCTGCAGAGTCAGTGTCGCCCCCTGCACGGAAGCCCCGGCAAGAGCGCCGGTATCGAACTGCAGGAAGGAGCGCTGCACTGACCGGGATCGATCGAGGAGGTCGAGATTGCCCACACCGAGCTCTTCGGTCGAGATGTATGCGGCACCCGACGCGAGGGACGTTGTATAAGTCGTGGTCAGCGTCAGTGTGGGATCGACAGTGACGGGATAGACGGTGTTCGGATCGGTGAGAAACTCTGCATCCGGCCTGAGCACCAGGACCTGACCGTCGTTCTCCGTGCGGGTGTCGATCTTTCCGACTGCTCCACCGGAGGAATACATGACGGGATCGGGCGCGGGAGCGATCGCCTTACCTTTCGCGTCACTCAACCGAAAGCCGCCCTGGCGCGTCTTCGACAGCTTCAGCTCGCCGTCCATCGACACGCGGTACTCAACGGGACGGTCAGGCCGTTTGCGCAGCACCACATCATGCCGGAGCCCTGTAGGCAGCGCCGTGACCACGAGATCCGCTCCACTGCCGGCCGCGTCGACGAACGTCGCCACATTCTTGGCGACACTCGGACGTGGCAGTGCCGTCGGCCAGGTCAACTCGATGGACTTACCCGTTTCATCGGTCAACTTGGCGAACGGCCCGGTCCCTCCGGTGGAAATCTCCACTTGCGGTCCCGCGTTGGGCGCTAGAACGCCGTCCTTCTCCGTGAGGGTGGTATCGATCGGCGTCCAGGCGTTCCCCCGCTTGACGCGCACCGGCGCGGAGCTGATCGTCGTTGTGTACGAGCCATTCGCGTTGGCGACCGTGGAGCTGTCGGCGGTGGTCAGGGACGCCACCTCGACCGGCTTGCCGGAGGCGGCGGCCTCGCGCGACGCTTGGGCTCCCTCGACAGGCGCCCTCCTGACCAAGGCGTCAGCGGGCGCGGGCGATCCCGTTGCGACGGGCTTGGAAACTGGCTGTTCAGCCGTGGTCGCAGTCGCGGGAGTGGCAGCCGGGCCTGCCACGGTGGCGCCCTGCTGGCCGGTACCGCCACCGGTGAGCCATTCCTCGATCTTGGTGACCTGGTCGGCGGCGTCGGTGTAGTAGACGGTCTTACCGCCTACCGGCGGGGTGACCTCGTATTTGTCGGCCCCTAGATAGTTCGTCGTCGTACGCCGCTGCTCATCCTTCTTAGACATGTCGACTTGGGCGGTGGTCCGGCCGAGTGCGTCATACTCTGGTTTCGACCACTGGAGCAACGAGTCCAATACCGGGTTCAGCAGGCCCGAACCAGCTCCCGACGAGTTGTACACCGGTGCGGTGGTCGCGGACTGCAGGCCTCGCCCGTCGTAGGTCGTCACCTGAACGATCCGCCCGCCCGCAGGAGAGGCGGCCTGGCTTTCCCGCGGACGGCCCAGCCCATCCTCATAGGAATAGGTGGTAACCCACTTCGCTGAGGCGCCCGAGCCTGACTGAAGTCGAGACATGGCTGTCGAGGCGGGACCGGTGACCGCGCCATCGGCGTTCATGGGAATCGTGTAGGCGACCTTGGCGGCGGGGACGCGATCGGGATGGGCCGTGTCGGGTTTAGGAGCGTCAGGCGTCCACAACTGCAGGGTGCGACCGAGAGCGTCATAGTCGATGTTGACGTCGTTGCCGTTGGCGTCTCGCATCCCGACCGGCTGGCCGGTGTACGGCGACGACCAGGTGGTCACCGTGTGGCTCAGCGGGTTGATGACCGTCACCCCGCCGGACGGCCATCCGACCGCCGGAGTGTAGGTGATAAAGGTCGTCTTGTTCATCGGGTCGGTCGAGGTGAGAGGTCGGCCGTAGCTGTCGTAGGTCGATTTGTTCGTCGAGTAGTCGGAAGCGGTGGAGTAGGAGCGGACCTCGGTGACGTCCCCGCGCGTCGGCGTATTAGATCCAGGGCTGGTCGCCCCGTCGTACAGGGAGATCGTCCGGCTCAGGAGTGTGCCGGCCGAGCAGTCGTCCCCGGCGTGTTCCTCCTCCGACGTCGTGTAGTTGATCAACCACTTCGCTGTGTTGCGGGCGTAGGTGGTGGCGGTGCAAGTGTTGTCGGAGGCGTCGCCCCGCTCGCCGTAGTCGTTGACCTTGGTCGGCAGGCCGTCGGCGTTGTAGGTCGTCTTGGCCTCGGTGTAGCGCCAGCCGGAGGTTGTCTTCTCCCGGGCGACCTGGCGGGTCTGGTTGACCAGGTGCGGGTCGTAGATGCCCACCCCGGTGCCGGTCACCACGTTCTCGTACTCGTAGCGGGTCGATGCCTCTTCCCCGAAGGCGTTCGGTACCGATGTGGTCATCGGACAGGGCCCCAAGTCGGTCCAGTAACTGGGATTGAGACCGCTGGAGTACGAGACGTTGGGGACGATCGCCTCCCAGTGATGATTCTGGTAGGTGACGCGGTCACCGTAGTCGTAGGTCACCCCGGTCCGCCAGGCGGAATACGTACACGCATACACCGGGGTCGACATGCCGGTGATACGCATGGTTTGTTCCTGCAGCGTTCTACCGGAAAACGCACGAAGGTCGTCATGCGGTGTGCCGTCGAAGTCAGTCACCGTAGTGTGCTTGGGGCTCCCGTCGGCCAGCGTGTCCTCATACAACCCGCGGTAGAAGGAGGTGGCCGTCACGCTTGCCTGGGACTGGTCCCCGCCGATCGTCCCCTTGATGACGCGGACGGTCTGGTAGCCGCGGAACTCCGTCCAGTTGCCCGGCCACTCATCACACGTCTGCAGCCATGGGTAGTTCTCCTCCAGCAGGTAGGCGTCGCCCACGCATTGCCGGGGGATGGGGATCAGCGGGACCGGCTTGGCCCATGCCGGGCTTCCCACGTACTGGTACTGGGTGACCTGGTCGGGGGACCCGGCCACCAGGTCCCGCTCGGTGGTCTTCATGACCAGCCACTTGTTGTAGATGGCGCCGTTGCGGTAGATCGACGACTCACCGAAGGTGTAGTTGTACAGCTCCCAGCCGTAGCAGTCCTGGGCGCTGACGTCCCACCCCGTCATCCCCTCGTCGTCACACGGGTTGGCCTGCCCGTAAGTGATCTCAGTGGCACCCCCGAGCCCGGTGGTGAGCGCCGAGATCCGCGGCATCCGGAAACGCGGGTGGTCGTCGCTGAACTCCACGTAGTCGGCCCGGTTGTCCAGCATGGTCGCGCTGAAGTCGACCGGCGGGGCCTTGATGTCCGGCCCGCTTCCTGCCATGCCGACCGGCTGAATGCGATCCAGCCACAACACCGGCTTGCCAAGGCAGCCGAAGGGAGAGCCCTGCGGGCAGTCGGTGTCGATCCACTTGTAGGTCAGGTTGAGCCGGGTCACGTCCTCCCACTGGGAGGACGAGGTGTTCCACGATTGTGAGGTGATCGAGTCCAGCCGCTTGCTGGTGAAGAACGTCGGAGTGCCGTTGTGCCCGCAATTGGCGCTGTCGGCGCACCACAGGTCCGTCGGCGTGTCGTCTTCCCAATCGGTGACCCCCGCGGGGGGCGTCCCGCGATCCACGGCGTTGAAAGCGATCTTGCCGGTGGGTGTCGACCCCGCGACGTTGACGTTGTGGCCGTAGGTGACCTCCGACAGGTATCCGCCGCGGTCGTACGCCAGGGTGTAGTCCGGCAGCCAGGTGCACGTCGTTCCACCCGCCCGGCAGTAGGTGTTGGTCTCACGGCCATAGGTGTAGTCGATCACGTTGCCTTTGGGATCGATCTCCCTGTCCAGCTGCCACCGCCACGGCGCGGAGCAGAACGCCGGAGTCTTCGGGTAGGAGGTCCCAGATGCCACGAACGCGGCATGACAGGGCTCGTTCGCGTTGTCTCCGAGGACGGGCACCTGCCAGGAGGAGTCCCGGTGGTACCCGAAGCGGTAGATCGTGCCGTCCTGTGTGGTCACCTGCCAGTACGGCTGGCCGCTTTCACCCCCCGAGGTGAGGTACGCGATCTTCCAGCCGAAGTCCTCCACTGTCTTGTACGTCCCCGACGACGCTTCCCTAACGATCTGCGAGGAGCGGCCGCCGACCGACAGCGTCAGCACAGAACTTGCCGGGTCCTCGTCCGGCGAGTGCCAGCACAGGTGCCCCTCCAACCGGTTCCCCGGCAGGCCGCACGACTCGAACTGCCGCTCGATGAATCCCGCGTTCAGATCCCAGCCCAGGCCCGCCAATGGGGCCTGGTTGTTGGTGTAGGAGGTCAGCGAGTCCACCGACGACGAGGAATACCGCAAGGCCAGTGCCGGTGCCGATCCCCCCGGCGGAGGCACCGCCGAGATCGGGTAGCTGTAGGAGAAATCACCACCGGAAAGCCCGACCTGCCAGGTCCCGGACGGCTTGAGGTCAGTGGCCGCGAATGATCCGCCCGCGTCCGAGCCTGTCGACGCAGCCGAGCTGGCCAGCACATACACCGACGCGTCTGCCGATACCGCACCACCCGCAGACGCCGCCGCGGCGTCCATAACCGCGGTCAGCTTCCCACGCGCCACATCATTGATCACCGGCAGCGTTCGCGTCTTCGCCCTTGCCTGCTCCGCGCACGCCTGCGACGGCGTGGCATCCAGAAGACACGCCGGCACCTTCAGCACGGTGAGCCGTGAGGCGAATCCCCCCGAGTAGGCGTTGCCGAACGACGAATAGTCCACGGTGACCTTCGCGGGCGCCGCTGCGGGACTCCCATCGCCACGGGTCAGCCGTACCGCGACCCCCACGCCCCCCAACCGCCGGGCGACCGCGTTGTCGAATGTCTCCACCTGTATCTGGGACGGAGAGCTTTGCAGCGCCGCGGACGCCGACGGAGAAGGCGAGCTGGCTTTGCCATCAGGCTTCGTGGTCGTCTTCAGGGTGGCGGGCGCCGCCACCGGAGCCACAGACACCGGCAAGCCGGTAACCGTAACCGCAGCCGTCCCCTTGGAAAGATCAACCCGTCCGGTACCCGGCTGCGGCCACGTCGGTGCGGCACGCTTGATCGGCTTTTGCAAATCCTCGGCACCCTTCGGTACCGGCTTCGGCCCTACCGGATGCCCGTCGACGCTCCGCTCGGAGGTGGATGACGACGCCTCCGCGGCAGCTTTCTGCACAAGCCCGTCCGGCACGCCTACCCCAGCGACAAAGATGCTGAGGCAGACCACAGCTCCCGTCAGCGGCGGGAGAACCTTACGCCGTGACGGAATGTAACGTTCCACCCACACTCGCGAAGCAGGCACACCGGTCCCCTTAGCCACCCTGTGACGCGCCTCAACGCGCCACATAAGCCCCGCATAAAACCAAACAGACTGGATCATGCGATGCGGACAAGAGAGGGTCAATGCCTATTTTGCGGTTGCGGTATTACGTAGGGTCACTACGACCTCCGACGCAACTCCGCAAATAACGCGTTTACGCTGGTCAGCCAGACGACATCAGCGAGCACCCACCTAGTGTGATGTCAATCACGATTGAGCCTCAGAGTCGTAGATCACAGGAGGGCAATCAACATGCCTTCCGCGTATAGGCGCCTCAGGCATTCACGTGATCTCAATGGAAACGATTCGGACATCTGGGATTACATCTCACGTCGGAATAACAGCAGCAGACATGAATTGGGATGGATTGCAAGGTTTTCGAAATAGACATCGAGCCTAATAGATCTGTACCGCAGCCCGACGTCCTGGAGGCCACCCCGAAGGACTGAACAGTCACTGCCGCTCCGCGCCGCCGTGTCGCACCGACACCGGCAAGGAAGTTTGACGTGCGCGAAGAGCCGGGCGAGGGTTGATCTCATGGCGGCCGACTTCACCCCGCAGGTGCTCACCGACGTCGTAACGGCCACATGCCGTACGGTCGAGCTGGATCCGGCAGGCGCCGAGCTGCTCCGGCTTGGCGAGAACGCGATCTACCGGCTCGCCTCCGAAGGCGTCATCGCGCGGATAGCGCGGGGCCACGATCGGCTTCCGGTCATGGAGAAAGAGCTGTGTGTAGCAGCCTGGCTGCAGGCATCGGGCGTCCCCGCCATCGAACCCCATGACGACATCTCGCAGCCAGTCGTAGTCAGCGGCTACCCCGTCACCTTCTGGAAAGAACTGACACCGACCGAGCCATCTCCGACCGCCGCCGACCTCGCCGATTTGCTCCGCCGCTTCCATGCCGCTGGCGATGCCCCCTGCGAGCTCCAGGAGTTCGATCCGCTCTACCAGGTGGAGCCTCGGCTGGACGCGGCGGAAGCCGTACGCGACGAGGACCGGGAGTTCCTCCGAACACGGTGTCGGGAGCTCGTCAAGCGGTATGCCGAGCTGGAATTCGTCCTCCCATACGGACCAATCCATGGGGATGCTCACATCGGGAACCTGCTCCGAACCGAGGAACACGTTGTGCTGCTGGATTTCGAGGTCGTGGCGCTGGGGCCACGGGAGTGGGACCTGATCCCCACTTCGGTTTCAGGGCAGCGCTTGGGACTTCCGAAGGAGCGATATCGGGCGTTCTGCGATGCCTACGGGTTCGACGTACGGACCTGGCCGGGCTACACGGTTCTTCGAGACGTTCGTGAACTGACGATGACGACCTGGCTCATGCAGAACGTCGGCGAGGATCCGCGCATCGCCGAGGAGTTCGAGCTACGAGTGAGGTCCCTGCGCGAGGGAGACCGCGACGTTGTCTGGCATGCGTTCTGACCAGCACGCCAACAGCAAACGACTCTTCGATCCGCCCGCGCAGCGCGAGTGCGTTCGGCTCACCAACATCTACGCGACCCCATGGCATCGCGGCGGTGACGTCGACGACGCCTTGCCTGGAGAGCACCTGCGTCTCGGCCGGCTGGACGGCTACTACGCAGGCTCGGCCGCACAGCTTCCCAAGGTGATCCACCGAAGTGTCCTCGATCACGAGCAGATCAGCTTCAGCCGCTGGGACCATTCCGACCTCCTCACCGGCGCTCGGCTGTGGCTTCTCGCGGTCCCCTCGGAACAAGTGGTGGCCGTACTCAGCCTCGACGTGAGCTGCGAGATGGTCCGCACCGTCGACCTGCTCGAAGACTGCTACTACCTCGACGTCAAGGTCGGCGGGCAGTCCGTGGAAGCGCTGGCCGCCGAGGTGCTCGGCACGGCCGGCGAGTTCCTCCCGGAACGTCATCAAATCGCCTTCGGGCCGACGCTTGCCGCGGCCACGTGCGACGACATCGTCCAACGCGTCATCTATCGCAGCGACCTTCCCTACCGGAAGGAGTACAGCGCGATCACCTACCCCTCCGAGCTGAACCGCCGTCCCGACACCGTGGCCGCGGTCGGGCCCTACGTCAGCGTCCTGGGCGGCCAGCAGGACTACGTGGAGAACACCGTCTTCCTGTCCGCAGTGCAAGGCGTGGCGAGCGCGGCACGGCTGCGCGAGATCCGATCGGCGGCCTACTCCGCAGTGGCCGCATTCCGGACCGGTGATCGCGCGCACCAGGCCACCCAGGCCCGTCGCAAGACGTTGGAGCGCCTGAGCGATCAGCTTGGAGACATGGAGCTCGATCTCAGCTACAGCGTCGAAGCGACGGCCGACCTCGGCCTCCTCGTGCCCTCGCTGCGAGTGGTCGGCTACCACGACGCGCTGTATGCCGCGATGGGGCTGGCGGACAAGGCCGAAACCGTTGCCCGGATGCTGCGGCGACTCGAGCGCGCCATCGGCGCCGAAATCACGGCGATCGAAAGCCTGGAGCGTCGGGCCGACGAAGACCGGCGGCTGCGCTGGACCGTGGCCGTCGGATTCGTGTCCACCGTCGCCGTTCCCGTCGGCCTGGTCCTCGCCTTCTTGGGCATCAACGCCCGCGAGGTTGACGACAACTGGTCCATGTTCGACACCCACTACATGGTCGTGTACCTGTTCGCGGCCACGCTCGTACTCATCGGGGCCCTGCTGTCGATGACGCTGTACATGCAGCAGCGGCGTGCCATGCGCAGGAACGGCGGCCCATACGAAAGCGTGGAGTGAGAAGTCTGCATCCTCTGGCCGTGTTGGAGCTCCCCGCGACATCCGGGCCGGCATCACGTCGGCCGTCCGGCGTACTGCTGCCGCGCGTTGCAATTCACGGCGTGAGCAGACGTATCGCTTCGCGGAGGTGACGCCGAACCGCCTTGATGTAGACAGGGTCGGTGGTGGGGTCGTTGATCCAGTGCACGGCCTGGTCCGTGATCCACTCCGCGACCCAGATGCGATGCCAGCCCAATGCCCACTCCTCGGCGGGCAACCCGCCGCGCGGCGTCAAGGCGTCCCGGGGTCCGCCCGCGGCGACGTACGCCTCGATCAAGCCACGTACGCGGGCGGCGTTCGCGGGGCGCTGGGTGCCGGGCCAGGAGGCCAGGTCGAGTAGACCCGGACCGCTGAACGCGCGAGCGAAGTCCAGCACGCGCCGCCCGGCCCGCCCGATGTGCAGCGAGGAGGGGTGGAACTCTGAGTGGCACAGCCCGAACGGCGTCCGCTCCGCCCCCTGCGCCCGCACCGGCGCCACCTTGTCCAGTGCCGAGAGCATCTGGGCGATGTCGGAGGCCGACCTCCAGCGGCGAACCTGCCGCAGGTCGTCCATGTGCGCTAGCGCGCGCGAGGGCAGCAGCCGTAACTCGTCCACATCAAGGATCGGCAGGATCTCCGCCGGGCGGACCCGGTGCAGCACGACCGCCGCCCGGACCCCATCCTCATCCTCGGCCTCGCGAACCGGCTCACCGAGGTCCTCAAGCAGCATTCCGAGATTCCCGCCACTCACCGCCGAGCCGTACAACTCGGGAACGGGCACACCGTGTACGGCGGCCAGGTTGAGTGCCCGGTCCTCACCGGTGAGTGGCTCGGCGGCGAGCTTGAAGATGGCCGTGTCGCCGTTCGGGAATCGCAGGCGTTCGACCGCCGACAGCGCCCCGGCGCGAATCGGCTCCCGTTCCGGCTCGCCGATGAACCCGGCCCTCCCATACAGCTGCATGCGCAACCGGGCGACAGTCACGCCTTCCGCAACCGGTGGTGCCCCACGCAGCGGCGGTTCGGTTCGTGTCGGGCACAGCGGGGTGCTCATCGTCATTGACGCACACTCCTTCTGATTCGTGCTGGTGGGAACTACCGGGCCTGGCCTGCGAGAAGGGCCAGCCAGAGCTCTACGGCTCGGGCGGATCGGAGCCATTCCGTCTCGCGCACGTTCACGCCATCGCAGGTGCGGACGGTACGGCGAATGAACACCAGCCCGCCGGACACGCACAGCTCGTAGACCGTCGGCTTGCACTCACACGTATGGCGACGGATACGGGCCTGGACGCAACGCGCCGACGGCTCTCTCCACGTGACCTTCTCGCATCTTGCCTGCGGCGGCGCGGCATGAAGACCGTGAAACGGTCCCAGCAGCTCCGCCCCCATCCAGCTGAACGTCTCCCCCAACGGGGCGAGAGCCGTGGCGTGCGCGGATATCACGTGACACTCCTCAAGAACGCGCCGGGTCGAGGGTCGGCAGTCATTCATTCGGGCTGACCAGAGCCCCTGTTGGCTTACAGCTTCAAGCGGAGTGCGCAGAGGAAGTGACACATCATGTGTCACCCGACAAGGACCACGGCTCGCGCCGGGATCACCGCATCCCGCAGGCCGTACGCTGGCACCCGTGGTGGTTTCTGTGGTGTTCGACGTCGGTGAGACGTTGCTGGACGACTCGCGGGAGTTCGGCGCGTGGGCCGACTGGATAGCGGTCCCCAGGCACACCTTCTCCGCGGTGCTCGGTGCGGTCACGGCTCAAGGGCGGGACAACGCCGAGACCTTCCAGTACTTCCGGCCCGGCTTCGACCTCGCCGCGGAACGACGCCTACGGGAGGAGGCCGGCCTCGGCGAACGCATCGAGGAAAGCGACCTCTACCCCGACGTACGCCCCGCGCTGGCCGCGCTCCGGGAGAGCGGCCTGTGGGTGGGCATCGCCGGCAATCAGACGACACGCGCCGCCGAACTGCTGCGCAGCCTGAGGCTGCCAGCGGAGCAGATCGCCACATCCGGCGAGTGGGGGGTAGCCAAGCCCAACCCCCAGTTCTTCAACCACATCATCGAGATAGCTCCCGGCAAGCCCGACGAGATCGTCTACGTAGGCGACCACCGGGACAACGACATCCTCCCCGCCAAGGCCGCGGGACTGCGTACGGCTTTGATCCGCCGCGGACCCTGGGGACACCTCTGGGCAGATGACCCCGCCGTCATCGAGGCGGCCGACTGGCGAGTGGACGCGTTGACCGAGTTGCCCGCGCTCTTGGCCGCCGCGCGCTAAAGCGACCGTTCCTGCTGTCGCCGGCCGATCCGGCGAGGTACCGTGCTGGCGACCACGGAGCGGAGCCGAGATGTCTCTTTCTGAGCATGGTGACACCGGACGGCGCATCGCCGCCGTACGTTCCGGCCGACGGATGAAGCAGGCGCAGCTGGCCGCCGCGGCGAACATCTCCCTCAGCATGCTGCGGAAGATCGAGCAGGGTTCCCGGCGGGTCACGCCCGAGATGCTGGTCGCCATCGCCGAAGCTCTCGGAGTCGACCCCGGGCACCTCTCCGGCACCCCCACCCTGACCGACAGCAGGGTGCACGCGGCCATACCGGAGGTCCGCCGCGTCATCGGCTCGTTCGACCTGCCAGAGGACGGTCCAATTCGGCCGACACGGGATCTGGACGACGCCGTCCGGGATGCGATCGACTGGCGGCTCGCCTCCCAGTACGCCGCTCTCGTGAGGGCCATCCCCACGCTCCTCGAAGAACTCATCCGGGCCGTTCACGCGTACGCCGGTCATGACCGGGAGCGGGCGGCCGGCCAGTTGGCGCTCGCCTATCGCGCAGCGGACGGTGTCGCGTTCAAGTACGGATACCTCGACTTGTCGGCGCGGCTCATCGAGCTGATGCGCTGGGCTGCCGACCAGAGTGGCGACGAGCTGGTGGTCGCCGCGGCGGCCTACGTCCGCACCGAGATCTTCTTCGCCGACCGGAACCTCGGTCCTGCCCTGAGGGCCCTGGAGGCGGCCGCTGCCCGAATCCAGTCCACCGCCACACCCGACTCCGCCGCGGCGTACGGCTCGCTGCATATGAGAGCCGCAGTTGTCGCAGCACGTTCGGGCAAGGCCGGCGCGGCGCGGGATCATCTGCGCGAGGCGAAAGAGGCCGCCGGCCTGGTGCGCGAAGGTGTCTACCACGGCACCGCTTTCGGCCGATCATCCGTGCGTATCCACGAGGTGGCCGTCAACGTCGAGCTCGGAGACGGCGACGCAGCCGTGCGGGCGGCCGGCAACTGGGAGCCACCACTTCAACTGCCCGCCGAGCGGCGCTCGCACTACTACATCGACCTTGCCCGAGCGCAGCTGTGGACCGGCAGACGCGAGGAGGCGTTCACCTCCCTGCAGCACGCCAGGCGAATCGCGCCGCAGCACACGCGTGAGCATCCGCAGGTGCGCGAGATGCTGACGACCCTGCTCAGGCTGCAGCGGGCATCGCGGGACAGCCTGCTCGGCTTTGCGAGCTGGGCACGCGTGATCTGACGACCCGCGCACTGCCACTCTTTGTGTCACTTGGCATGTCGGCCGCCGACCACCCTTGAGTCGCCAACGCGATGAGGGATGGAGCCAGACGTGATCACGGGTGTGCCGGCGCAGGTGAGCGGTTGGGAAACGACGAGTCATTCGCGCGACTATCACGTGCTCGTGAAGGTCTTGCGGCCCGGTTCCGCCGCTCGTCGGGCTCGGGACGTCGTCCGTCAGGTGCTCGAAGCCGCGGGGGTCAACGTTGAAGGCGTGAGCGACGCGGAGAGCGCGGTGGCCGAGCTTGCGGCCAACGCCGAGACCCATGCACGCCGCCCGTACGAGCTGCGCATCGTCACGGTAGAGGGCTCGCCCACATGGTGTGAGGTCGTCGACGGTGACGAGGACCTGGACGGCATCCCCATGATCCTGCGCGAGTTGAGGAGCTCTGACCCGATCGCCTCATGGTCCCAGGAGAGCGGGCGGGGTCTCCTCATGGTTCACAGGCTTTCCGCTGGACACTGCACCGCCTACTCCACCAGGGCGTACACCACCGGAGCCTCCGGAAAGGCCGTCGGCTTCGCACTGCCCGTGAAGGGCGACCTGGATCCGGACTCCCCCGCTCCGCCGGTTCCGCGATACGGCGACAGCTCCCACCTCAGTTAGGGCAGTCCCGTTCCTCCCGCGCAGCCGAGGCAGATGCGACCACGGCACGAAACCCGGGCCTCCACAGAGGCCGGGAGCGGACCGCAGGTCGCCTCGGATCTCGGCTGCGATCGCTCCCTACACCCTGCTCACCCGACGCCCCTGACGGTCATGAAGGGAACCCAACCATGACGATCCTGACTGGTGACAGCGTCACCAAGCTGTTCACGGACGTGGTCAAGCTGGTCAAACAGGGTCAGCACGTAAGCCCGCGTGGCATGGCAACCCGCGAGGTCCTCGACGTCCACCTGGCGCTGACCCGGCCGCGCGCCCGGCTGCTCCTCGCGTCACCGGCCCGGGTGCTCAACGTGGCGTTCGCAGTCGCTGAGACGGTGTGGATCCTGTCCGGCTCCGACGATGAGTGGATCTACGGCTTCAACGGGCAGCTGCGGAAGTACGCCGACGACGGGGTGCTCCGCGGCGCCTACGGCCCCCGCATGCGCCGATGGGGAGGTCACGTCGACCAACTGGCGCAGGTGCTCGCCCTCCTCAAAGCCGACCCAGATTCCCGTCGAGCAGTGATCCAGCTGTACGACCCCGCCCGGGACTCCGCCGGACACCGTGACGTGCCTTGCACGCTCGGTTTCCGCTTCCACCTGCGCCGGGGGCGGCTGCACATGTCCACGACGATGCGCAGTCAGGACCTGTGGACCGGCATGCCGTACGACCTGTTCTTCACCACCACACTGCATGAGCTGATGGCAGGCTGGCTGGGCGTCGAGCTCGGCACTTACCGCCACCACGTCGATTCCCTGCACCTGTACGAGGACGACCTCGAACGCGCGGAGGCGGTGACGTCGGTGGCCGGGTCAAGCGGCGAGCTGCCGGATCTCGCAGTGCCATGGGAGGGGTTCGACGCGCTGCTCGCCGCGGTCCAAGGAGGGGCGGTGAGTGGCCATCCCGGCTGGGACGCCATGGCAAAGGTGCTGGGCAGCTACCGGCTATGGAAGGCCGGAGAGCGTGCGACCGCCCAGCATATCGCCGATCGAGTACGCGGACCGCTCGGGGTCGGGCTCCGTGCCTGGTATGAGGAACTGCAGGTGCGCGCCGGCAGTTCGGCGGCGGCCCGATGAGCCCGCTGACGTCACCGCCCGCTGCGACGTCAACGGTGACACTCGGCCTGTGCTCGTACACCCACGATTCGTCCGCCGCCCTGTTGGTGGGCGGCGAGCTGGTGGGCTTCGTCGAAGAGGAACGCCTGTCGCAGGTCAAGCACACCCGCGCCTACCCGGCCAGAGCTGTGGACTGGTTGCTCGTCGAGGCCGGGCTCACCCCCGACGATGTCGGGGTGCTGGCCTACAACTTTCACGGTCCGCGTTATTTGGGCGCTCTGCCCGGCACTATCGGCATGCTGGGCTCGGCGGCCACGCGCGGGCGGTTGCTGCCCCGAGCGCGCTCCTTCGTCAAGGTCGCCGCGCGCACCGTGCGTCGCACGGTCGCCTTGCAGCGGATGTTCCCGAGCGCACGGATTGCCCCGATCGTTCACCACCGGGCCCATCAGCTCTACGCGTTCGCCGCCTCGGGATGGGAGAGCGCCGCCGTCCTGATCGTCGACAGCCTGGGCGAGACGCAAACCACCACCATCGCCGCCGCCCGGCAACGGGTTCCAGGGCGACCGCAGGTCCGCACCCTGCACGCTCTTCACGATCCTGCCTCGCTCGGCTACGCCTACGGCGCGGTCACCGAACATCTGGGCTGGCGGCGCGGCGATGAGGAAGGCACAGTGATGGCCCTGGCCGCGCTGGGAGATCCGGCACGCTTCCGAAGTCTGTTCGCCACCGGCATTCGGCTCACTCCCGACGGCTTCACTCTGGACCCTTCCCTGTTTCTTCTCCGGGTCCTGTCGTCTGCCTACCCGCGGTTGTCGACGCGTTTCGCCGATGCCACTTGTCCGCCTCGCGACCCGAGCGCGCCGGTAGAGCAGGTCCATCGCGACCTGGCCGCCGCTCTGCAAGAGCGCGCCGACACGGTCATGACGCATCTGGCTCGCTGTGCTCACGCCCGGACTCGGGCTCGGCGGTTGTGTGTCGGCGGGGGCGTGGCGACCAACTGCGTCAGCATCGGCCGCATCATCGAGGCGGGGATCTTCGAGGAGGTGTTCGTCCCGCCCGCCCCGGGCGACGCCGGGACCGCGATCGGCGCGGCAGCCGCCGCGCACCTGGATGGGAACGACACTCCCCTCTCGGGCATCACCAGAGCGTGCTATCTGGGTCCGTCCTTCCGTGACGGCGACCTTGATCTGTCGCCGTGGCCGGGTCTCACCGCCCGGCCGGTGCCAGGCGACGAGGCCGAGTTCCTGGCCGAGCAGCTCGCTGGCGGGTGCATCGTCGGGCTGTTTCGCGGCCGGGTCGAAGCCGGCCCCCGAGCCCTGGGTAACCGCTCCATCCTGGCCTCCCCGCTGCAGCCGGGCGTGGTTGAGCGGCTGAACGCCACGGTCAAGTTCCGTGAGTCGTTCCGGCCATTCGCCCCGATGGTCCTGGCCGAGCGCGCGGCCGACTACTTCACCCTTGGCCAGCAGGCCCCCTTCATGTCCATGGCCTCCGGCGTCACGGAGCTCACCCGCCAGCGGATCCCGGCGATCGTGCACGCCAACGGGACCGCGCGCCTGCAGACCGTCACCCACGACGGCAACCCCTTCATGCATGCGGTGCTGGCAGCCTTCGCTCGCCGTACCGGCGTCCCGGTGCTGATCAATACCTCGCTCAATGTAAAAGGCAAGCCGATCTGCGGCACCCCACCGATGGCTTTGGACTGCCTGGCCTCTTCCGGGCTTGACGCCCTGCTCCTGGAAGGCAGGTGGGTGACCAAATGATCATCGGATACAGCTTCTGGGGCTTCCTCGGCCCGGGAATCACCGACACCCCGGACGGGGGGCGGGGCCACCGGCGCCCGCTGATCGACACACTGATCGCCGACGGGCACCGCGTGGTCTTTCTTCAAGCCGACCGGGATCGACTGGAAGCCGGTGACGGCCTCGGCGGCCGGTACACCTTCACTTCTGGGCTCCCCGACATCGATGTGCTGTTCCTGGAGTGGCGCTGGCCTATCCCCGGCCGCAACACCACCCCTTGCGGGACGCCGCTTCACACCTGCGACCTGCACCGCCAGACCGAACTCCTGGACGTCTATACGATCGTGCGGAACACGCCCACTGTTATCTGGGACAAGGACCGGCAGCTGCCTCGTGGCAGCGTGTGGCGTCACCGCCCCGGGGTCGTCGTGTGCGAACCAGCCCTTGATCCGACGCCGGGCGCACACCGCCTGCTGTTCCCCCTCGATGACGATGCCCTGGACCGCGCCGACCCAGCCGCGCTGGCCGTCCGGCCACGGCCCATACCGTTGGTCTACGTCGGCAACCAGTACGGCCGCGACGAGGAGTTCGACCAGTTCTTCGCTCCGGCCGCCGCCCGGCTCCCTCATGTCATCGCGGGCAAATGGGCGGACACCAGCCGCTGGCCTGGCCTCACCTTCACCGGCCGTGTTCCCTTCCCCAAGGTCCGCGAGCTGTACGGCGATGCGCTGGCCACCGTGTTACTGCTGCCCGAGCGGTACGCGGTGGCCGGGCAGATGACCCAGCGCCTGTTCGAGGCGGTCCTGGCCGGCTGCATGCCGGTGGCCCCTGCGACGATCCGGCATGTCGACCGGTTCGTCCCCGCTCAGCTGATCGTCAGCGACGCTGCCGACACGGTCCGCGTCATCCAATGGCTCCGCTCCATCAGGGGTAACCGGCAGCACGAGGACCTCATCGCGGAGTGCGTGCGCCGCCTGGAGCTGTTCCGGCTCAGCGGCCAGCTCCAGGCGCTGCGCCGAGTCTTCACCGACGTCTCCACGGCCACCACGGCGCAAGCCGGGACGCGCTAATGATCACACCTGACAGGCGCTGCGACCTGTCCGACCCGACCATCCCGTCACCTATCGTGGAGCGTCATGCAGCAGATGAACCGGGTGGCCGTCGTCGGCTCCGGCGGCAGCGGCAAGTCGCATGTCGCCCGCGAGCTGGGTCGGCTGCTCGGCGCGCCGGTGACTCACCTGGACGCCGTGTACTACGACGACGCGTGGAACCCGCTGCCGCCGGAGAAGTTCGAGGCGGCGCAGCGGGAGCTGGTGACCGCGCCCCGCTGGGTAATCGACGGCAACTACAACTCCACCCTGCGGATCCGACTGGACGCGTGCGACACCGTGATCTTCATGGACGTGCCGACCCGGACGGCCCTGTGGGGAATCATCTCCCGCCAGGTCCGCCATGGCGCCGGGCAACACTCCGCCGGGATCTACAACCGCATCCACTGGGGAGTGTTGCGCTACGTGGCGACCTATCGTCGGCGCATGCGCCCGCAGGTCCTGGAGAAGATCAGCCACTACGGCGGGCACGCCGCCTTGATCACCTTGACCAGTCGTCGTCGCACTCGCCGCTGGCTGCAGCAGGTCGCCGCCGAGCTGACCTGACCCGCTCGGCCAGCTGGCCGGCGGGCCCTGGGCGGTGTGCCCGATGACTGCCTCTCCCCACCCGTTCCTCGATGCCGCCGTGCAGGCCGACCTGTATCGGGACGGCGCCCGTCTGGCTGCGCGCACCTCTGCCCTGCACCAGGCCAAGACGTGCGGCCGGCCGGTCGCCGACGTCATCGCCGACCTGGTGATCCGGTTCCTGCCTGAGCCGCACAGGGCGGTGGTGGCCGACCTCGGCTGCGGTCGCGGCACCAGCAGTCGGGTACTCGTCGAGCGGGTGCGACTGCGACGGCTCATCGCCGTCGACGCCTCGGCGGCGATGCTCACCGTCGCACGCTCCCGCCTCGGCGCGCGGAGCCCGGCGGCGTTCGTCCAGGCCGACTTCCACCATCTGCCGTTGCCGGACGCATCCTGCGCGGCGGTAGTGGCTGCCTTCTGCCTGTACCACGCGCCCGCCCCCCGGCTGGTGCTGCGGGAGATCGCCCGCGTCCTGAAGCCCGGCGGCGTCACTGTGCTGGTCACCAAATCGACTGACAGCTACCGAACCCTCGACTTGCTGGTCGCCGCGGCCAGGCTCGACGTGCACGCGGCTGAGCGGGTCAGTCTCTACGCGTCGGCGCACAGCGGCAACCTGGCCGCCCTCACCGCCCCCATCCTGCCGCTCATCCATGTGGAGCATGAGGAGCACCGCTTCTCCTTCACCGGCCTGGACCACGTCGCCGCGTACCTGGCCACCAGCCCGAAGTACGACCTGCCGGCCGGGCTGCGCGGAGATGCGGCTGCCCTCGCCGCTGCGCTGCGCGCACGGCTGCCCGATACCCCTGTGCACACCACCTCGACCATCACGTATCTGGTCGCCGCCCGCCCGGGGAGCACACGATGACCAGCCAAAGGGTGTTCACCAAGGAATACCCCTCAGCGTCCGCCTGTGCCCGAGCTGTCGCTCACCACGCCTGGCTGGCCGAGCATGCCCCTCCGCTGCGCCAGCCCGCCATCGCGGCCGTACGGGAGCACGCGATCGACTTCGTCTTCGTCGACGGCCGCCATGCCGAAGTCGGGGACCTGCCCGCGCTGGCCGCCGCGCTCGGTTGGGCCCACGCTGCGGCTTGGGTGAGCGACCTGCATCGCGCCCGTCTGGACACCCCGCATCCAATAGACCTTCGCGGGACGTACGTCATGGATGACTTTGTCAGCCCCCGCCTGGCAGCCCTGAAGACGCGGCAGCTGCCGGAAGCTGCGGCCCCGGCCGCCGAACGCTTGCTGCGCGCGGCGGCCACCGGCCCAGCCGCCTTCTACAAGGACACCAACCCGCGCAACATCCTCATCACCCTGACCGGGCTGCAGGTCAACGTCGATGTCGACGACCTCACACTCGCCCCGTTCGGCTACGACCTCGCGAAACTCATCATCACTCTCGCCATGACCCACGGCCAGCTCCCGGCGGACGTGGTGACCTCGGCGCTCGCGGCCTACAACGACATGCTGCTCCGCTCCAGCCTGGCCGGGGTGCCACTGGCCCGGCTGCTGGACTACGCCGAGCTGCACCACGTGTTCACCGCCCCTTACCTCGGTCGCGGCGGCTATCGCTATCCCTGGCCACAGGTGCGCCCCACCCTTCCCTTTCACGAACAGGAGGACTGCTCGTGATCACCACGGAACTGGTGTTCGTCCGGCATGGTGAGGCGCGGTGCAACGCCGCCGGCATTGTCGGTGGTCCGCGCACCTGCACCGGCCTGACCGACGTCGGCCACGAGCAGGTGGGCAAGGCCGCACGTCGTCTTGCCGCCGAGCATGGCGGCACACCCTTCGCCGCGGTGTATGCCGGCCCCCGGATGCGGCTACAACAGACCGGGCAGCTCCTGGCCGCGGCCCTGGGTCTTCCATTGCTGACCGAGGCCGGTCTCGACGGCCCCGCCCATGGCCAAGCAGACGGCCGTCCGTGGGTGGAGGTCAAGACCGCCTTCGGCGGCGGCCCGCACGTGCACCCCGACCGGCCGTGGGCGTCGGGGTCCGACACCTGGAACGGCTACCTGCGGCGCGCTACGTACTTCCTGGCTGTCCTGATCGACCGGCACGACGGCGAGCGGGTCCTGCTCGCAGCGCACGGCGAGACCATCCTGGCCGCGCACGCCCTACTCCTCGGCCCCGCCTCTGAGGCCGGGTTCACGATCGAGCACGCCTCGTTGACACGCTGGCAGCGGCACCGCAACCGTTTCGGCCGGCATCGCTGGATGCTGGAGCGCCACAACGACACCGCCCACCTCATGCCCTCCGCGAGCTCGTGATGGCGGCGCCACACGACGCTCGCCTGCAGTTCGCACGTCGCCACCTCGGGCCGGTCACCATCCAGCCCTCCCCAGATATGCCGCCGCACCTGCTGCTGCTCGCCGACGCCAGCGGCACACGCTATCTGATCAAGCAGCATCGTGATCCCGGCCGGTTCGAACGAGAGGCCCGCGCCTACACCACCTGGATTACCTATCTGGGCGACCGAGCACCGCAGCTGATCGCCACCGACCCGGCGACTCTGTCGCTGCTGCTGACCGAGGTGCCCGGACGCAACGCCGCCCTCCTGCCACCGGGCTCTATCGCCGAACGGCGGGCGCACCATGCCGCCGGTGCGATGCTGCGTCAGATCCACCAGATCCCGACCGTCGCGGCGGGTACGACCATCGCGGCCTACTTGGGACAGCGGCTGAGTCTCTGGGCCGATCGCGCCCACAGCACGAACCTGATCAGTTCTTGTCAGCGAAGCGAGATGGAGGCCCGCGCGACCGCACTGGCCGACACCACTATGGACGCCGCCATCTGCCACCTGGACTACCAGCCACGTAACTGGCTCCTGGCCGACGACGGCACGGTGAGAATCGTCGACTTCGAGCACATGCGGCCCGACGCCCGCCTGCGTGATCTGGCCCGCCTTGCCCACAGCTACTGGGCCACCGCGCCCGACCTACGCGCGGTGTTCCTCGACGGCTACGGCCACCCGCTGACCGCCCACGACGACCAGCTGATCCAGCAGTTCGCCGCCATCGAAGCTCTCACCGCTCTCGTACAAGGCCACCAGCGCGACGACGCGCAACTCACCAGCCACGGCCGTCTACTGCTCGCACAACTCCACTGACCACTGGAGATCACATTGTCCGAAACCTCGTGCCCTGCGGACCGCCACTCCCCGCCGCTCCGCCGGGCGGTGGTCACCGGCGTCGCCGGATTCATCGGATCCCACCTTGCTCAGGCACTGCTGGAACGCGGCGTCACCGTGATCGGCGTCGACCGCCGCAATGCGGAAACCGACCGCTCCGCGGCCGTCAACCTGACCGCCCTTCATCGGCATCCCAGCTTCGTCCCGATCACAGCCGACCTGCGCAACTGCGCCGTCGAACCGCTCCTACTGGACGCCGACGCCGTGTTCCACCTGGCCGGTGTCCCTGGCGTCCGTCCCTCGTGGGGCCCGCAGTTCGGCGACTACGTCGCCTGCAACATCCTCGCCACTCAACGAATCATGCAGGCCGCCACTCGGCTGGGGGTACCCCGACTGGTCGTCGCCTCTTCGTCCAGCGTCTACGGGCCCACTGACGGCACGCCGAGCAGGGAAAGCGATCCGGTCCGGCCCGCCTCACCGTACGCGGTGACCAAACTCGCCGAGGAACAGCTGTGCCTGGCGCACGCCGCCCGGCCGGACTGCTCCACCACCGTCGTGGCCTTGCGATACTTCACCGTCTTCGGACCACGCCAGCGCGAGGACATGGCCATCCATCGCATCCTGACCGCCGCCGTCGAAGGCCGGACTGTTCATCTCTATGGAGATGGCAGCCAGCGACGCGACTTCACCTACGTCCTCGACGCCGTCGCCGCGACGATCACCGCCGCGACAGCCCCCATCAGCAGCGGCGTGATCAATGTCGGCGCCGGCACCACCTTCTCCTTGCTCGACGTCGTCGACCACGCGCGCCGCCTCACCGGACGACCAGTGATCAAAGAGCTGTGCGCCACCCACAGTGGTGATGTCCCCGCTACATGCGCCGACCCGACGACGGCGCGGAGTCTGCTCGGTTGGACTCCATCGGTGGATCTGGCCACCGGAATGGCCAGGCAGCTGGAATCACTCACGGCGGCGCACCAGAATGCCATGGTCTGACGGCCGCCCCGCATCGCACGACGGCATGGCGGTCGTCGACGCTGAGGGCTCCACCCCTGCCGCCCATGGTCGGTAGCGTCAGACGACACGAAGAGCCGCAAAACGATCTGCCGACTCGTCGTGCACATGGCGATCGATGAAAGGACTTCGACACGATGACCCAGCTCGGCGACTACGGCCTCCCTGGATCGCTTACCCGCGTGCTGGCCGATGTGGCCGCCGAACGGGCCGCACAGGACACTATGTGGGGGCTGCAAGAGCACATTGACGGAACCGGGCCCGAGCGCTCCGCCGAGGCCGACCAGGCCAAACGCGCGGTAGCCGACGCCGCCGCCGACGGCCGGCTGACCTGGCGACACATCCTGCACGAAGAGGTCCTGGAGGCGTTCGCCGAAGACAATCACGAACGCCTGCGGAACGAACTGATCCAGGTAGCAGCGGTCGCGGTCAAGTGGGTCCAGTCCCTGGACCGGCGAGCCCTCATCCCCCAAGAGCAATAGCGTTCGAGACCTCTGCGCACCTCCGCACTCACCAAAAGTCTCCACCCGCTTCGCGGTCGGGCTCGGTTGGGGCATCGTCGCGCTCGGGCTCCCCGCGGTCCTGCGGACTATCTAGCAGGCTAGCGATCCACGCTCAACAGCAAACTCGCTCAGTGGCGATATGTGAGGATGCCGTGCCGCCCGCCCACCCCGTCTATCTGGTTGATCACGGGTAATCCCGCAGACCAGAGGCCTTTACATTGTAGATCATCGGTGCGGCGGTCACTATCCGGACCGCCAGATCAGATTTCGCAACCAGCCGGAGTCAAAGTTGCTTTCAGGCAACACAGAATACATCTTCACAGGATGACCGTTTGTATGGTTTTGTAACCTCCGAAACAGGCGACATTATTGGAGTTCCTACTCGTCCGCTCGCGCGCCCTATACCCTTCGCAAGTCACGTTTTCAGAGGAGTGTCAGAGGGGAGCCGGTGTGCCATTGTCGTGGGGCGACCTCCCAGTCGGGAGGGTGCTCCGCCTTGCCGGAGTCGATTCCATCATTGACGCCAATGTGATGGAATTGTTATTGGATCCCTTACCCGAGACCGGCCCCGCCATCATCACCTACACTGCGGCTGAAGGTGATTCGGTCTTAGAGGTGGTGGACTCCATTCTCTACGATCTGGAAATACTGGCCATTGGACTTTTCCCAGCCTGGTTACCCGGAGGCGATCGGCTCTCCAGCCCCGGCGGTGGCGGAATGGCGGCGGCGAGGATCCTTGCGATGCGCCTTGCTTCAAGCACCCGTCATTTCGGACCGTTCCTGGCCGACCTTGCCGCCCGGGCCATCCAGCACCGCGGCCCATTGGTTCCTGGGCGGCGCGGTCCAAAGGGACGATCGTTCCCTGCGGAGTCACGGGCCGCTGGTCTGGCTCAGGTCATCGCCTCCACGTTCGGCCGCGAATCGGCGGCGCTGGTCATCTATGTGCCGGAGAAGCTGACCTCTCATGGAGAGACGCTCCTGGTTGCCGGGTGCGAATGGCTGGCGCACCGGAGCGGCATGGGGATCTGGCTCGTCGGCCCCGAACTGCGCCGCGTCGAAACTCTCCATCTGAAGGTGCCCGCAGCGGTAAAGAGACTGGCCGAAGAGATGCCGGCACCGCCACTCCCCGCGACGGTGGGAGTGCCGCCGATCGCCGGAAGGCCGCACGCGGGAAGCGCGGTGGAGCAGGCGCTGGAGGCCGCCCTGGCGGAATGTGACTGGGCTCATGGCCGGACCTGGAATCAGACGTATCAGTCCCAAGATCCTTTATTCGTCATGATTCGCACTGACCTGATGTGGGTCCGGGAGAAGTGCGTCGTAGAACTCGACGGGCCGGAACACGCGACGTACGCCCAAATGGAGCGTGACCAAATTCGTGACCGGCACCTGGAACGTGACGGGTTCACGGTGTTGCGATTCACCAACCAGCAGGTAATGGGCGACCTACAGGCGATTTTGCGCCGCATCGATGGATTTCTCCGGGCGCGACGCCTCGGAATGAGCGAAGGAGCAGACTGATGTCCGAAGAAAGACTCACGTACCGGCAGGTCGCAGCTCTGCTCGTGCTAAGGGAGCTCGGAACCGCGTTGCCTCACAAGAATCTGAAGGATGAATGGGGTTTGGAGCTCGATGTCAAGAACCGCGCGGCCCTCGTCGACGCGAAGTTGATCGAGTCGGAAATCAAAGCCAAGCGAGCTCTGTGGTACACGATCACACCGGCTGGTGAAGAGCGCGTGATCGAGGAGGTACGCAAGGGAGTCGCAGTGTCTTCCCGCTCGGGCAAGGCGCTGGCTCTTCTGTATCTACGGTCCCTCTTAGCGCCCAAAGCAGCGATCTCAGCCGTCGAGGAACCCGTTCAGACACCGGTGAAGACGATGTCGCCGGAGGAAGTGGAAATCCGGATTCGCGATGCCTATGCGAAGATCACTCCCGGAGCTGGCCGGTGGGCCGCGATGACCAAGCTACGCCCCCTCTTGGCCGACATCGATCGGGATTTCCAGGACGACGTTCTGCGCACCATGATGCTGGCGGGGCGTGCGGACATCGAGCCCGTTGCGATTCTGGGTGACCTGAGGCCCGAGGACCACGCTGCCGCGATCATCATTGGCAGCACGCCCAACCATCAGTTCCGCGTCGGAGCGTGACGATGGTTACCGAATGGTACGCGCTGGATAGCCTCAAGATCGTCTCGACCGTCAATGCCAGTGAGGATGTCTGGCAGCCCGTTCCGTTCCACGTGCCCGAGATGCACCCGGCGGCTTCCTACGCTCTTCGCTCGGGACTGGATGCCGCCGCCGACTCTCCCGCGACCAGCCCCATCGGGGTGGTCCTTGAGGGTGGCGCCGGAAGCGGAAAGACGCACCTGATGAGCTGGCTGCGTGAGCAGGCCATCCAGCGCGATGGCTACTTCTTCCTCATGGGCATTCTCGACGCCCGCAACTTCTGGGAAAGCGCCGTCGTGTCCATCCAGGACGGGCTGGCTCGGGTGGGCACAGACGAGGAGACCCAGCTCAAGCGGTTTCTTCGCAATCTGACGGGCCTAATGCAGCTCCCGCGGAAGACTCAGCAGACGATTATCGGTAACCAGATGGTCACCCGCGAAGATCTCGATCAGTTCATCGAGGGCCTGTGCAGAATCGATCGCCGGGTTGGCAGAGATGCGCAAGACGTCGCTCGGGCTCTGGTGCTCCTGGCGGCCAATGACGGTGCCCTGGCGGACATCGGCGAGTCCTACATCTACTCAATCGAGGATGGTGAGAGCTACCGGCTGGGGTGGGGGTTCCGACAGGTCCGCAAATCTCCACAGGAGATCGTCCGTGACATCTCCCGACTGCTGGCGTTGACTGGCCCGAGCGTCATGGCCTTCGACCAACTCGACGCGTTCATCGCGCAGAGCAGCCTCTTCGCCGAGAACAGCTCCAACAGTCCGGCGACCTCGGCGGTTCTTCAGTTCGCTCATGGGCTGACCAATCTCCGCGAGGTGTCCAGCCGAACCCTGACGGTTCTCTCCTGCTTGCCGGAGACGTGGACGATTCTTGAGGAGCTGGCTGTCAAAAGTTTCAAGGACCGCTTTCGGAAGGCCACGTTCCTTCGGCGCATCCCGACTCCTGAGTTGGGGGCGGAACTCGTCACCGTGCGGCTCGCGGAGCACTTCAAGGACATTGGCTTTGACCGGCCATATCCAACGTGGCCGATCAAGTTGGAGGCCTTCGCGCAGGCCCCCTTTTACACTCCGCGTGAGGTATTGGACTGTCTCTATAAGCATATCCAGAAGTGTTTGCTCCAGCGAGGCGAAATCACTGAGCTGGACAGCCTCGACGCGTCCTCGGACGTGGACGATGGTTTTAGAAAGCATGATCCCAAGGAGGAAGCGCTTCAGGCGATCGATATCAAGTTCGCGATGCTGGCCGATTCGGCCGACATCAGTGGAGCGCTGGATACCGAACTGGAGGACACGGTTCTTCCTGGCCTGATTTCGGCGGGCCTCCGGGCCTGGATCGTGGAGCAACACGGGACGTTCGCGCACTACCGGGTCGACCCGCCGATGGGCCGGAAGACCTCTCTTCACGCCGGTCTCAAGCAAGTCCTGAACGAGGCGACTGAAGATGAGATCCACTGGGCGTTCCGCGGCATCGCCGCCACGCACCATCTCGCGGCGTTGACTCGGCTTCGGAAGGCGGCCCTCAAAGCCGGTCTCGCGGAGGAGAGTCCCAAGCGTCGGTTGATCATCATCCGGAACATTCCGTGGAACTCCGGACCGGTCACCCAGAAAGCAGTTGCCGGCTTCCACGCCAGGGGCGGCCGCGTGATCGCGGCCGGCCATGAGGACCTCAAGGTGCTGTGCGCCCTGCGGGATCTCTTCGCGGAGAGCGTCCCTCACCTCGACCAGTGGATCGCCAGCAGGAAACCCACCGCCGACCTCAAGCTGTTAAAGGACGCTTTAGACGATTGGCCGGACCCAACTGCTGCGCAGGAACCTCGTGCCCCAAAAGCCCCTGAGGGGCCGCTCGCGCAGGCGAAGCCTCTGCCGACTCACGAGACCGGTACCTCGGACGACTCTCCGGAAAGCCGGCCGGTCGGGGTGCCAACGCTGATCGTAGGGCGCTCAGAAGACGGTGGGCATCCAGTCTCCGTAGAGTTGGAAGCGCTTCGTAAGCACGTCGCGATCTTCGCAGGATCCGGCTCGGGGAAAACCGTTCTGATCAGACGAATCATCGAAGAGTGCGCGCTGCAGGGCGTGTCCTCGATCGTGCTCGATCCGAACAACGACCTCGCCCGTCTCGGCGACGCATGGCCGGAGGAGCCTTCCGCCTGGGGCCCGGGTGACGGGAGCCGGGCGGCTCGCTACATCGCGCACACCGATGTCGTGATCTGGACACCACGCAGAGGGAAGGGTCGTCCGTTGGCCTTCCAGCCGTTGCCCGACTTCTCCAGCGTCCGGGACGACGCCGACGAGTTCGACGAAGCCGTTCACGCCGCCATGGCGGCGCTCACCCCACGGGCGAAGGCGGAAGGCGGCAGCAGCAAATCCCAAGTCGCTCGGGCGGTGCTCATGGAGGCGGTTGTCCACTTCGGCAAGTACAAGAACGGCGGTCTCGACGGGCTGATCAGCCTGCTCGCGGACTTCCCCGAAGACATCAGTCAGATCAGCGGAGCGGCGAAGATCGCGGATGGGCTTGCCCAGGTGCTCCGGGCTGCTGTCGTGACCGATCCACTGTTCGGAGGAGAAGGTGAGCCAGTCGATCCAGGGCGCCTTCTCACTCCGGCCGCAGGAAAGCAGGCCCGGGTTTCGGTCATCAGCTTCGTGGGGCTACAGAGTGACTCCGAGCGGCAGTCCTTCGTGAACCAGTTGCAGATGGCGCTGTTCGCCTGGATCAAGAAGAACCCCGCCGGTGACCTGCCCCTCGGTGGACTCTTCGTCATGGACGAAGCGCAGACCTTCGCCCCCTCAGGCGCTATGACCGCGTGCACGCAGAGCACACTCGCGTTGGCTTCCCAGGCCCGGAAATACGGGCTCGGGCTGGTGTTCGCGACCCAGGCACCTAAGGGCCTGCACAACCGGATCCCAGGCAACGCCGCGACACAGTTCTACGGCCTGCTCAATGCGGATGTACAGATTGAGGCCGCGAAGGCGATGGCCCGCGTCAAAGGCGGCAGGGCCGATGACATCGGTTCGCTTCGCAGCGGCCAGTTCTACGTCGCACCCGAAGGCGCGAGGTTTACGAAGGTGCGTACACCTCTGTGTCTGACCTATCACCCCAGGGCGCCGCTGACGACCGAGGAGGTCATCGCCCGAGCGAGCCGATGATCTTTCAGGTCAGCCGTACTCGTCCGGAGTGTCATCGCCGCTCGCAAACGGGTCTGATGCCGATTTCGTGATGGATTCACTGCTCGTGATCTTGGGGGCTGCCGGTCAGGCGATCCAGGTGGTGTGATCTTGTTGCTGGCGTTTCGGGGGTCCAGGCGTGAGCGTCGGCTGGAGCCGTGACGATGGTCGCACCCTGAGCCATCGGAGCCGAGGGATTCAATATCGTCCAATACCCAACGCCCGGGGCGTCGCCGAGAAGAAGTCCTCATACAGGGTCCTGCGACGGCCCGGGAAGAGGTCACGCTTCTTCTGCTTGATCCCGGCCGCGTTCGAGGCGGGCGGCGCTGATGATGAAGTCGGCCACGAGCTGGCGGCCGCCGTCGGACATCTCTACCAAGGCTCGCAGCGCCTCGCGGTTGAGACCTGCCTCGCCAACCAGGGACGAAGCAGCTACCTGGGCGGCGGTCGCTTCCGCCTCATCGTCGTCGCCGAAGTAACCGATCGGGATGCCGAAGAAGCTCGCCAGCGCCTTCAGTGTCTTAAGCTGCGGGTTGTCTGATCGCCCCGTCCGTAGCTTCCAGATCGTGGTGGACGACAGCTCCTCCCCCGTCGCCTCCGAGATCGCCGCCGCCGCCTCCACATTGTTCTTCGGTGGCCTGCTGCCCGCCGGCCAGCGGTTCTGGATCAACCACTCGATCTTGGCCGCGAGAGACCTGGTGCTGTTCGCCGTGCCCGGATCGTCAGCCACTGCCCCTCACATCAACTTTGAGAGACACAGACCGCTCTTCATCGCTTTTAGTTGACAGACGGTTACGCAGAGTGCCTATCCTGCTCTCGTCATCAACTTTAGTTGATGACCACCGTCTGTCCACGCCCGAAGGTTACCGATGCCAGCCACACCGACGCGAGCACCCGACGAAACCAAAGCTCGCCACGAACGACTCGTCCGCCTCGGCCTGGAAGTCAGCCGTCGCCACTGCCTGGCCCGGCTGATTCGCCGCCACAACGGCCAGTGGGCCCTCACCGTCGGCCGCGAGACCGTGTACTGCGCCGGCGCCGAAGGCGTCTACGCCTACGTCACCCGCAACGGCCTCATCCTCTCCCCCGCCGACGACGAAGGCATCGCCCAAGCGGCCTCCCGTCTCGCCGGAGGTGCCGCCCGGTGACCCGCAACCTAACCCTCGCCATCACCCTGGCCACCTGCCTCGTCGCACCACTCGTGGCGGCCCTGGCCGTACTCGGGGGCATCGGCTCCTTCGCCACCCTTCGCCATCTCGCCCAGCCCTGGTTCGGCCCACACGCCTGGATCGTGCCCCTCGGCATCGACGTCGGGGTCCTCGCCCTGCTGGCGTGGGACCTCCTCATGGAGTTCGCCGACCTGTCCTGGCCAATCCTGCGATGGATCGCCTGGGCGTTCATCACCGCCACCGTCGTACTCAACGTGGCCGCCGCACACGGCAACCCCATCGCCGGCCTCATGCACGCCTCGATGCCCATCCTCTTCGTCACCGTCATCGAAGGCATCCGCCACCTCATCCGCCGCTGGGTCGGCCTGACCACCGGATCACGGCGTGAACGAGTTCCACTGTCGCGCTGGATCCTCGCCCCGATCTCAAGCTTCATGCTCTGGCGGCGCATGGTGCTGTGGAACGTCACCAGTTACCCCCGCGGCCTCCAGCTCGAATACCTGCACCTCCAGACGATCTCCGAGCTGCATCAGGCGCACGGCCGGTGGCTGTGGCGCTGGAAGGCCCCCCTATCCGAACGCGTCGCCGTACGACTCCAACTCGCCGGCGCGGCCTTCCCCGCCCCCGCGCTCACCCAGCAAGACGCCGACGACCAGCTCCTCCAGGCCGCCCAAGCCATCGTCTCCCAGGCCGAGCAGCGCGGCGTACGGCTCAGCCAGATGGACCTCGCCGCCCAGCTCCGCGCCCAAGGCCACCGCATCGCCAACGAGCGGCTGCGCTGGCTGTCCACCACCATCGGCCTGCGCCGCGAGCCCGTGTAGGGAGACCGCCGATGCTCATCGCGATCCACCAGCAGGCCGAGCGCTTCTTCCGGGCTCGTTACGACGACAGCTGGGTCCCCGCCTATCTGGAAGATCGCGGATTCGACGCATCCACTCAGCGGACATGGCAGGCCGGGTACGCACCCAACGACTGGCGTGCCCTCACCAGGCACCTACGTGCCCTCGGCTTCGGCGACACCGCGATCGAGGCCTCCGGCCTGGCCCGCAGGACCGCACGCGGCATGCTCGTCGACTTCTTCCGCGACCGGGCGATGCTCCCCATCAAGGAGCCGGACGGGACCACGATCGCGTTCATCGGGCGCAGCCACGACGGCGATCCCAAGTACCTGAACAGCCCACGTACGCCCCTCTACACCAAGGGCACGGCGCTGTTCGGCGTGCACGCCCTCACCCTGAACTCCACTCCCGTCATCACCGAAGGCCCCCTCGACTCGATCGCGGTCACCACCGCCAGCACAGGCAGCCTGGCCGGGATCGCGCCGTGCGGCACAGCGCTGACACCAGACCATGTCGCGACGCTACGCGCGGCCACCAACCTCAGAAAGGTCCTGATCGCCTTCGACGGCGACCGCGCCGGCAACGAGGCCGCGATCCGCGCCTACACGCTGTTCAAGCATGTCTGCACGGCCGACGCGGTCGTCTTCCCCGCCGACCAGGACCCGGCATCCGTCCTCCGCGACGCCGGACCGGCCGCCCTGACCCAGCTCCTGCACTCACAGACGCGCCCGCTCGCCGACCTCGTGACCGACGCCACGATCGAACCCTGGCTGCGGTCGCTTCAGTACGCCGAAGGCCGCCTCAACGCGCTGCGATCAGCCGGCAAGGCGATCGCCACCATGGCGCCGCGTGACGTCGCCCGCCAGGTGGCCCGCGTAGCCGCCCGGCTCAACTTCGACCACGCGACCGTCACCGAAACCACCACCGACTCCCTCACCTCTCGATTGGCCATCGGCGACTTTCCTCTACCGCCCACGATCGGCGGCACCACACCAACACCCAGTGGAAGGAGACGTAGTGAACGACCACCACGCGGACCCACTCCGTGAGGCAGTCGCCCACGGAATGCAGAGGGCGGTGCAGCTCACCCCTACTGCTGCGGCAGCAGCCCAGATCTGGTTCCACACCAAGGCCCAGCGCGTACGAGTACAAGCGGAGCGGGAACGCCAAGTGGCTGACGCACTCCGTGCCCGGCAACGGGCCGCGCTCCGCCTGGGGCGGCTGCAATGGCTGCCCGCCAACGACCCGGCATGGCTGCGAAACGCCGACCTCCTGCAGGTGAGCCGTGCATGGGGAGCTGCGGTGCCGTACACGGTCAGCGACCCCACGGCAGAGCGCGCACGGCTCAAGTGCGAGGAACGGCTGCGAGAGCTCCACCCTTACGCCATGAACCGCTACGACCGGCTTCGCTCCGAAGGCCATGCTCCTGAGGCGGCCATGCGAGACGCCACGCCGCTGTTCGCGCGGGAGCCCCGTCCCCGGACGGGGCATCCCGCAGCCGCTCGGCGGCAGCTTCCGGAGGCCGTGCAACTCGCCCAGAAGGATTACCCTCACCCGATCGACAAGGTCGTCGAGGCGCGCGGCGACGCGAAGGCAGCGGCCGTACCCGGCCCGAAGCGAACCCAGGCACCTGCACGGAATCCCGGCCTGTGATCAATCGACTACGAAAAGCTGTGGGGGTGGATGCTCTTGCGCACAGCTATCTGTTCTGGATCGGTCTGATCCTGCTGCTCGTAGTGGTGTACCTCCTGCCGACCCTGATCGGGCTCGTACGGGGTGTCGACAATTTTCTCCTGCTCATCGCGTTCAACTTCTTCGGTGGCCTTACCTGCATTGGCTGGCCAGCAGCACTCTTCTTGGCCTTCGTGCTGCCCAAGCGAAGTAAGCCATAGCGCTGCCGAGTTTCAGTTTCAGGGGTCGCCCCGTACCCGGCGATCGGATCTGGTCAGCAGGGTGTGTAGTGCTGTCAGGTGCGGCTGAATGAGATCCTCGCCGATGCAGAGATCTTCGGTCGGCCGGTGTCGCGACGGCGAGTGCTGGTGTGACCGTGCTGTCAGCGGTGGTCCGCCATTGTTCGCCCCTGCTAGGGGGTGCTGCAAAGGCAGCAGCGGTCGAAGCTGAACGGTTCTGCGCTGGCCTGAGTCCAAATGGCGCTATTGGCGCGGTTGTATTCGGGGTTGATGAGCCGGGCAACAACAAGCGCGGTCACGGAAGCTGCGCCGGCGCGATGGAGGGCGGAGGCTGCGCTCTGGACGTGGGCGCCGGTGACGAAGATGTCATCCACGAGCAGGACGACTTCGCCATCGATGCGCCCCATCGCCTTGAAGGCGTATTCGTTCGACTCCCGGGGGGCGACCACTGCGGCGCCTACGTCGGGCCAGAGGACAGGCCTATAGAGGTCTTTGAGCGCGGCGATCATCTGGATAGCTTTAGGCATGGGATGAAAGGCGGGGAGCGGCTCACCAGATCGCGTGCTTGGGACCGTCGTCACCATCGTGAAGTCTCCACCTGCCACGCGTTTCAAGCACAGGGCGTGGGCGGCGTAAAACCGGGAGATCGTAGCCGCCAGGAGCGCCGTCCTGTCTGGGCCGCGTCGACGCAGGGACTGGGTGCCAGAACGGGACACGATGTCGTACAGCTGGTCATCCTTTTTGACGCATAAGGAGACGGGGACGACGTGGCTGGTCGGACGGCGAACGTTCTTCATCGTGTCCCGGCAGCCATCGCAGACGACATAGGAGGAGTCGTTGGGCCCCGAGTGGCAGATCCGGCAGACACCGGGACGCGCCGCCGGAACGTTCCGATAGAGATTGATATACCGCTCGGTCACTTCGTGGGCGGAATCACCCATCGGTCAGAACATCTTCAGGTGTCGGGTCACATCTAACAGAATCACCACCTGAGACAACAGGTCGTCAATATCCCGTACGACAGTGACTCCTCCCCGGTAGGCCATGCGCTGTACCCAACGGTGTTGCTCGTGGAGTTGGTGAGGCACAAACAGATGCTTTCCCTGAGCGAGGGCGCCCTGCGCCTGCTGGGCAGAGCCGCTGCCGTCCTCACCGTTCACCAGGTAGACAGCAGCGGCCAAGCCGCTGGTCACGACGCGGGACAGCGAGACGGTCGTATGTGTGATCGGGGCTGAGGGCCAAAACGGCGAGACCAGCGCGCCGCTGTGAGCTATCTCCTTGGCCAGAGTCGCGTTCTCAGAGGTGATCGGCACAGCGATGCCATGAGCCAAGGTGGCGATCGTGCGGCCACCCGTTGCGAGGGCGGCAGCATGGATGGCTGAGTCCAGGCCTGCTACGACCGTGAAGCCCGCCTCCGACAGAGCTTTGACGTCCTGCTGAACCTGCCCGATCTCCGGCCCACCAGGATCGTGCTCGCCGACGACCGCTATAGATCGGTCATCCTCCTCGATCAACCTGCCGCGGATCCAAAGGAAGGGCTGGAAGTTGTGGGCGAAGTCCAGGTTGCCTGGATACTCCTCATCCAAGACGGTAATTAGATGTACCCCGTCAGCTCGAGTACCTTCTATTAACTCCTCGGCCCGCACGAGGGATCCGGCTCGGCACCGGGAGACGACCTCCGTCGCGTATGCCCGGTCCTCCTGGTCCAGGCCGGTGTAGTCCCCGCTCAGGAGCCGCAAGGCACTGCCGGCAGCCTGGATCACACGGGCTGTGTGATGCCATGGCCCGACGGTGGCCTTGGTTAACACGAGGACCGCGGCCTGTTCTTCGACCTCGGACATCTCCACCACCTTATCGAACGTGATTTCGGTTTGAACGTACGCCAGTTGAACGGCGACCGTCCAGACCGGCCGTGACATGAGCCTGACGACAGACTCTGATCCATCGCTCGATTTCAACCGAACCGATAGCGTCACCCCCGAAAGGATCTTGAGGTTCTGAGCGGCAAGATCAAACTTCTAAGCCACGTGCGCCGAACTCAAGCCCGCAGTGGTCACCTCCCAACGATCAATGATCAAACCGAAGGCGCTGGGCAGCATCTGGCCGACCACAGGTCAACAGTCGGCGTCCGGTCCACGGTGGCGCCGAGCGCCCCTCCAAGCCGACGATGACTCCGCTGCCATCGACGGTGCAGGTGATGCCGTACGGCCAGGCGTCGAGGAACACCCCCAGGATGAGGTCTTCCATGCCGCCCTCGATGATGCGGTTCAGCCGCTCCCCCGCCGCCCCCGGCGAGGCGACGACGAACAACCACGACAGATCCGCGGGCACGCCCGCGTCGGTCCGCTGCCCCGTCCGCCTGACGATCTCCACCTCCAGCTCGGTCACCACCTCCTGCAAGAAGTCGAGAACCACCAGCCCCGGAATGTCGGCGCTCGCCGCCTCCTCACCGAACAGGCGGACCGCGTCTTCGCGCGGTATGAGCACCCGCGCCGTGAGGTCCTCTCCGGCCAGCAGTTCCAGGACCACGGCGCGCGCCACATCATCGGCGCCCGGACCGGTCACCCCCATCCCATGGAGTGCGGCCAGCGCGAGCACATAGCCCAGGTTGGATGCCCCCTGCTCCTGGTTGGACACCTCGGCGACGGCCGGTTGCTCCACCGTGGCGTTGTCGTCGTGTAGGGCGACCGGCAGCGCGGCCGTCGGCATGCTGACGCGCATCAACCGATCACCTTCCCGAGTGAGACGGGCGCGGCGCCACCACACCGCCACATCGGCCACCAAGCGACGTCGCCTGCGAGAAGCGACAGCGAGCAACAGCGCGACGGCAAGAGCGGCAGGAATTGTCATGGGCGACAGCGACCAGGAGGAACCCTCCGGCCGGTACGCGACGGTCCGGGTTGGCCTCTGTTGCCGTACGGATGCCTTCATCGCCGGCGGCTTCGTCGCACCCGGGGCCGGACGCCCTCGGGGTACGGCAGCCGCTGCCCGGTGCCTCACATGACTGTCCTTGCTGGCGGCGACCTCTCGTATCGGCACCGAGACGGGCCGCCTCCTGTTCGGCCCGTCCGTCCTGGGGTCGTGCGCAGTGCGTGCAGGGCGGTACTGAGGGGGCTTGCGCTGACTCTTGCCCTGGGCGTCCCGCCTACCGGTCGCTGGCTTCGCGGCAGGTGATGGCTGGGCCGACTCACTTGCCTTGATCAGTGGTTGCCCTGCCGCCTGCGGGAGGCGGATCTGCTGGGTCTGCTCAGGGACCGCATGAGCAGCGTCGCCTTTCACCGAGTCTCTGACCGCTCGGCCCACATCAGGCCGGTTGCCGGTGAGCAGCCAGTTGCGTACCTGCTGCTGCATGGCCGCGCATAGCTTCGCCTCGTCGATGTACTTGCCGGCCGTCTTTCCCAGGTGCGGGCACCCCGGGGGATCGGCGTACGCCGCAGGCGACCCCGTCGCTAGCAAGACGGCGGTCGCGAACAGCCCCATGGGCCCCCAACGCCCTGCACTCCAACGGCGCCGATGCGGTGGAGACAGATACGCGGCCGACACGACGGCACCCCCGGGACGATTGCGAAGCGAAGATGATCAATTACCCTACGCAATCAGTGACATCGATCCTGCGAAGATCCAAGCGAGTCGCACAGATCAAAGAATGATCTTCCAGCTACCGATGCGAACGCCGCGACGCTGAAGGCCCTGGAGGGCCGGCGGAATGGCCGGAAGAATGTGGAAGCGTTCCGGACGGCGGCCGGATCGGCTCCGGGAAGTCCGCCGCAGCCATCCGCGCAGGGGACGATGCCGGAGCGCTGACCGCCCCGTCCAAATATCGCGCCGCAGCGCGCGCCGCCACCGCCTGGGCCCGGCGCCCTTGCGCGGCGCGCAGCTCGGCCACCGCGCTCACCAACGCGACGATGTCGGCGACAAGCGCGCCCCCGGGTGGCATCGACCCTCCGGCCGCCAGCATCCGCACCGTCCTGCGCAGGCTCAGCCCCGCGCGTGTGGGAGGCAGAATCCGGGCGTACGGCTCCCGCGCTGCGCGATCGAACGCCTCGGCCGCATGGCTGAGGCGTCGGTCCTTGAGCACGTGCGCCGCTACGTGCAGCAGGTCGGAGGTGGCGCCGGCCAGGTCGGCTGCGGCACCTGGGTCGTTGGAGGCGGCCCATCGGATGCGTGCCGCGGCCTGTGCGGAAGCTGCGGAGACCTGCTCCCAGAGCTCCCGGCGTTCCGCCGACCTCGTCCGCGGGTGGTCGCCGTTTCCGCTGCTCCACCGGGTCCGGATTTTCGGAAGAGTGAGGTCGACGGCCAGTTTCCCGCCTCCGAACCAGACCGGCTCTCCGGCACGGTTGAGATGGTCTGGCAGCGCCACCGCATAACCTGTGACCTCGCCTGGGTCGCGCTGGCTGAACCGCCTGCGGACCAGCACCCCGGAATCCTCCAGGCGGCGGAAGAACTCCTCTTCCGACGATGCACCGGCCGCCGCCGTTACGACGTACCGCCGAAGCGCGTTCCGCGGGACTTCCGGCAAGCGCTTCCTGCGTGTCTGCTCGGTCTCGCTGCGGGTCGGCCGGCGGGCCGCCGTCCGGTCCCCTGGGGCCGTGAGCCGCAGCCCATACCGCCGCTCCACCGCCTGGCAGGCTTCCCGTACCCGGTAGAAGTCGTTCCAGGTCTTCGGCTTGGTCCCGTCCTGGCGAGCGAGCGTGGCGACGATGTGGATGTGGTCATCGGCATGTCGTACGGCGACCCAGCGCACCCCGTCGTCATCGCCGTCCGCCGCCAGACCGGTGCGGCCCATGATCTCGTGTGCGATGTGGGCCCATTCGTCGTCGTCCAGAATCCGGTCCTCACGCGCGGCCCGGGCGACGCAGTGCCACACCGGCTCGGCGTAGCCGCCCTCCCCCAGCGCGGCCAGCGGCTGGTTGAGCAGTCCGATCAGATTCCGGAAATCCCGGCCGCCATCCGGCCGGAGCGCTGGCTCCAGCTCGGCCGGATGCCACCATCCAGCCACGATGTGCGGGTTCACGTGCTCATTGGCCCGGCCGGGGCCGTACAGATAATACAGCAACCCCCCGACGCGCCGGCCGCGCATGACCTTTCCGATCATCGGATCGTCTTCCGGACAGCTTCAGCGATTCCGTCCAGCCGCTGGACCGCGCGCAGGCAGGCCGCGGCATACGGAAGGAGGTTGCCGGGGTCGACCCCGGTCGCGTTCAGCGCCGCGACGGCCTGGTTCAGATTGACCCCGATGCGGCGCACCTGACCGGAGGCGTGCATCAGCTCGATCAGCGCCTCCCGCATCGGATCCGGCATCGGCGGGTTCGCGGCTCGCGCCGCCGCCAGAGCCGCCTCCGCCGCGTACGCCCCGTGTGCCAGGCCGAGCCGCTGGGCCGCCGTCCGGAAGTCGGCGTACTCCTCCTCGGTCAGCACGAACTTCACCACATGCAGCCTCGGCATAGCCTGCCGCTCCCGCCGCCGCTGCCGCACCTTCCTGGACCCCGCTATGGATCCTGCGTCCTCTCCCCCATCGGACATCTCGTGACCGCCCCCCGACGACCGCGCCCGGTCCCAATTGATCAGAACCCACTCTCGCGCCCCTGCGGGAGTGGGTGGTTCTGATCTAGAATGTCCCCCTCTGCATCCCGCCGGATGCAGAGGTAATGGGACATTACGAATATCTTGCTCCCGCTCTGCGGGCGCTCAGGCTGCCGGTGCGGCGCCGTTCGCCGATTGACGCCACTCCAGCGCTTCCGGGATGTCGCGGTACTCCAGCAGGTGCTGTCCGGCGATCTTCTCCAGCAGGCCCCGGACCTCGGCCGGGGTCGCGCGGAAGAACTCGCGGCGGAGATTGACCCGGTTGACGCGCCGCTCACTCAGCTCATCATGGAGCCGCCCCTCCAGTGAGACGGCGTCCTCGCTGAAGATCAGCGCGTGGGTATCGAACCTGAAGGGCACCGACGCATCGCCCAGCTCCCGCACCCGGTCCTCCGGCTCCAGCCGCCGGGTCATGCCGATCTTCACGATGTCCTCGCCGAACGCCCCGATGTTGGAGATCACATACACATAGCCGGCGCGGATGTTGGCCTCCCGCGCCTCGACGTCGGCGACCGCGGCTCCGATCTCCTCAAGCTTCGCCTTCAGCTCCTCCGCCCCGGCCTGGTCGCCCTTCTGCAGCAGCTTGGTGAAGGCCGCCCGGTAGTGGGCCTCCTCCTTGCGCAGGCGGGCCTTCTCGCGTTCGAATTCCCGGCGGGCGGCCTCCTCCTCACGCTGCCGCTCCCGCTGTGCGCGGATGAGCTCCTTTTCCTCTTCCACCTTGGCCAGGTAGTCCGCGGTCAGCTGCAGCTCATACACCCGCAGCCGGTGGTAGTCGTCGCTGACGTGGATGTGCATCGTCTTGCCGAGCTTGACGATGGCATCACCGGCCTTCTGCAGCCGGTCGACCGCCGACTGCAGCTTGTAGGGCCGCATCGTCCGCACGCAGTTGTCCGCCTCGGCGTTGTAGGCCCGGAGCATCAGCCTGGAGAAGTCACGGACCATGCGACGCCCCTCGGCGGCCGACCCGTTGACCGTCCAGTTCGTGGCACCGAGCACCGCCCGATCGGCGCGGGCCATGCTCTTGATCTGGTCCTTGACCTCGGCCAAGCGCCCCTTGTAGGCAACCGCGTCGCTCAGCGGATGGGAATACTCATAGACGCCGACCTCCTGTAGCAAGGCGACATCTTCGGTCTGCACCACCTGGGCTTCGATCTCCCGCAGGCGCCGCCCCGCCTCATCGATCGCCGCCTGCAACCGGCTCTGCTCCCCGCGCATCGCCTCAGTCGCCGCCGCGACCTGCATCGCATCCATGGCGCCCAGACGCTCGGCCCACTCACGAAGCTGAGCGTTCTCCGCCTCCAGCCGCTTCTTGCCGCCGAACAGACCACCCCCCGCCCGCTCCGGCACCGGACCTTCAGCCGGTGGTGCGGCATGGCGGCCCTGTACGGCCACCGGGGCAGGAGCAGGAGCAGCAGCTGGAGGAGAGTCGACCACCCAGAACTGCCAGCCCGCCGGAGCCGGAGGCCAGGACGGGTCCGGCTGCCACCCTGCGGGCGGCCGCCAACCAGGGGGCGGAGTGGGCCACCCCGGCGGCGAGTTGAACCGATGCACCGTCATCGACGCCCTCCTCAACTTCTGACCCGGCAATCACGCCGGCCGCAGAAGAAGGGACAGCCGCCTCACCCCGACGGTTTACCGATACTCGCGGCGCCCTGGGCATCGTGACGCAAACGTGAGACATCGCTCCGGAGTGCAACCGCAATCCGCCCGCGCCGAAGACCAACGGGTGACCGCTACTCCCGGCGCGATCAAAGAAATGTCCTCGAGAACCCCATACGACGAGCAGCTCGGCCACAAGGGCGGCCTGCGCATCGCAGAATCTGTCGAGCGCTGTCGATGGTGAGCGGGAGCTGAAATGCGCGGGTGGATGCCTGTCCTTGTGGGGCTGTCGAGCATGACACTGGCCGCCTGTGGTGGGCCCGCTGGGGACGACGGCCGAATGCAGGTGTCCGCATCGGGCTCTTCCCTCGCCGCTCACCGAACGAGCCTCGCAGCGAAGCGATGGACCCGACAGGACGTGACCGCGCTGTTCCTCACCCCCGCGACAGCCAGCCTGTCCGGCGGAGAGACCCGCACCGTTCCCGCGGGCACGATCACCAACCTCGACGTCTGCGTACCGCTCGACCCGATGAACACTCCCACCGTGGCCATCGACAAGCGCTACGCCACCGCCAAGCAGGAGATCGGCCTCCCCTACAAAGGACACCTCACCCAGCAAGGCTGGATCTTGCCAACAGACGCTGACGCCGCGCACGTCATGAAGCAGGTACGAAGGAATCTCCCCCGGTGCCGCTACTCCGGGAGCACAAACTCCCCGATGGATCCGCGTACTCGCATCAGCGGCACTTCCACGCCGGAGAAGTACGCCCGCGACTCCTTCGGCTGGCATGGACACCGCATCGAGCAGACCATGAACCGCAACGGCGAACGCGCCTCGGTCAGCACCCTGCTCCTCCTACAACGCGGCCCCGTCCTACTCGCCCTCGACTACACCAACTACACACCCAAGACGCCCGAGCAGAAGCTGCGCGCCTACAACATGACCGTCCTTTCCAAGGTCCTCGCCCACCCGGATGGTCACAGATAGTCTGTGAAACTCACACCCTTTACGTAGATCGCTTGCGCCTGTCCAGCACATTTCGCTTGTACACCCTCGGCGTCCCGAGCCACGCGAAGGCCGGAACACACGGCAACCCTGCACGTGTCGCGATCCTGCCCGGCTCCGGCAACGGCGACGGATCGTCCACGGTGAGCTCTACGGCTGGAGTACACGGCGCGCAGTTCCGCCGGGTTCGCTGTCGGTGCTCACCTCCGCGTGATCGTCGCTGTCGTTAACACGAGAGCAGAGGTCCAAGATGGCCTGACGGTAGTCATTGGCAAGGACAGCGAGCGGGTCGCGCAGGGTAGGTTCGGCATCGGCCACATCTGCATCGCGGGCATCGGTCGCCTCTCCGGTGGAGATAACGGGTTGTCGGATCTGCTGCGCCATCCCGACGCCGAGACGGTCGAGAAGACGGTCGAGGCGTTGTTCGGCCGTTGCGGCGCGGGTCAGCATTGTGACCTCGTCCGGAGTGAGCTTTTCGCCGAATGCGGCGAGCCAGCCCTTCTCAAGGTTCTCCTCGCCGACGATTACTAGGTCGAGCAGCGCGGCCAGGACGCGGTGGTGGAGATTCTGGAGTCGTTCGAGGATGGTGCCTCGCTGCCAGCGGGGAGCGTCGAGGTCGGGAACGTCGTTGAGGAGTTCGACGAGCCTTAGGGCGCGAGGCGGAGGCCATCCCGAAGGCCAGGACGAGCGGTGGTCCCATAGTTGGAGGATCGCCGTGCGAGCGTCGGCGGCCCGAGCGGGTGCGTCCGATTCACCGGCCGCCTTGGCCTGGTCGGCGGCGTGGATGAGTCCAGCGGTGTGGTGAGCGAGCCATCGGGTGAGAGTGTTGTTAGTTCGAGCTTCGCCGAGGTCTTCAAGGATTTGCTCGCCAAAGCGGACGACGGGGTCCTCATCGGCTAGTGATGTGGCCGTCAGGGGTGATGAGGTAGACGCGGCTTCGGGGGAGCCGGTAGTCGTTGGCGGAATTCCGGTGTCGTCCAATTCGGACCTCCACGATGAGGGTCATTCCGGTCTTGGAGAGGAATCGCAGCAGCGGCTCTGTCGCGACATGGAGGCGGTAGCCGGAGGAGGTGGCGGCGTTGGTGTCGTCGGTCCGGCGATCGGCCCATTGGATGGTGCGTGCGATCTCGGTGTCGTCGCCAAGGCGAAGAGCGCTCCCCTGCGGGTTGAGGGCTGCGTCGGTCGTCTGACGGAACAGGCGACCGGGCAGAGGACATTGCGCGTGCAGGTTGTAGGCGTACGGGTCGTGCTCGTCCAGTCGGTCGCGGTCGCTGCGGGGGTAAGCGAGCCAGCCCCGCAGGACGAACGGGCCGTGGTCGACCTCGAATTCGTCCTCGTCTTCTTGCGGGAGCTTCCAGTCGGCTGGATTGGGCGCTGCGGCGAGCGCCCGCTGCAGGTCGGCGGCGCGTTCAGGGGCGACGAGCGCCGACCAGATACAAGTCTTGCTGTAGGCGCCGGACCGGTTCACATGAGTGTGGCCGGCGACGACGATTCTGTCGGGGACACGCCCGTCGACGAGGCCGAGCGCGTCATCGTAGTCCTTGTCCGCGGGGGTGTCCCAGTCATCGAGCGGCGGCAGGTGACCGAATAGGCCGGGTTCGGCCGGCACCGGGTGGCGGAGATCGGAGATCCAGGTGTTGACGCTGCTGGGGAGGTGCGGGACTAGCCAATCCCACCACGGATCTTCCGCGTCGTCGTAAGGAGGGATGTGGATCGGCAGGCCGGCATCGACGAGTTCGCCCGCGACGACCATCATGGCGTGGTATTCCAGGTACAGGCGCAGGTTCTCCTCGGGGGGAATCGATCCGTTGCGGTGCGACATCCGCAGGTAGGAATTTTGGTCGCGTAGTTCGCGGTCGTCGCGCCACCAGTCGTCTTCGGTTAGTCCCCACTTATCGACAATCCAGCGCTCAGCGCGGTCGGCGATGTCCTGGATCGGCCGGTTGAACGCGTGAGCGAGCGGCGTGTACCAGTAGGGGATGGTGTCGATGTCATCGAACCGGTAGCGACGCCCGTTGGGCAGCCCGCGGTTCTCGCTTCTGTTGCCGTCTGTGCGGTGGATGGAGCAGGTGGCAGGCTGGTTCGCTGCCCGGAGCAGGTCGGTGTCAGGGCCGGTGGGATCGGCGAGCGCGAGGGCTGCCTGACGGGCGAGTTCGCGGATTTGGACGTGCGGAAATTCGCGGCTAGTCGCATGCTGAATCAAGTCGGACAGGTAGGCGGTGAGCACGCTGGGGCGTTCAGCGGCAACGCGCTGCAGGGCGACCAGTAGTCCGGCAGCGGCTGACATGCGGTAGAAGAGCAGCGCCGGATCCCGGAACGGCCCGGCGTCCGTGCGGTCCAGGCAGGCGACGAGCTTGCCGGCGAACTGGCGGGCATCGGCGGGGGCGGCGTGCGTCAGGAGGTCGCGCACGGCGTGGGCGGCACGCCAGCGGATCGCCCGGCGTGGATGACCGAAGGCGCTCCACAGCAGAAGGGTCACCGGTTCGGCTGGGACGGTTGCCGCGGCGGCTTCATCGTCTCCGGTTGTGGGGAGGCGGTCGTCGAGCAGGGCGATCACGGCCTCGGCGGCGTCGTCACGATCACACAGCCAGCCGAGGAGCGCGGCGATGTTCTGCCAGCCGAACGGAGTCAGGTGAGGTCGTGCATCGGGGAGTGCGGTGAGGACAGCGCGCCGGATGGCGTCGTCATCGGCGAACTTACGGAGCTGCTCGACCAGCAGGTCGGTGTTTTGCGACCAGGCGATGTCTCGCAGATGCCCGGTCAGCAGCGTCGGGAGCGCGGCGTCGGCCCACTCCTTGACGCCGGACCAGTGACGCCATCGCGTGAGGCAGTGAGCCAGCACCGGGAGGACGGTCTGGACGTTGGCCAGGTGGCACAGGCTGGCCACCGCCGCGAGCATCGCCACCCGGTCCTGGGGGCTGACGGACAATGCCACCCTGGTGATGTACTCGCGCATTCGCTCGCCGTACACGCCCGTCTTGGCGAGCTCCTCAACACCTTCGGCGAGTGTGGTCACGCTGGAGCCGGACGAATTGACCGAGAGAAGTTGTTCGTTCGCCGATAGGTCCAGGCCGGACCGTCGCTCGTCCGTGTCACAGTCGTCGAAGCCCAGCCGTGCGACCGGCTCCAGGTTGGATCTGATGGGCTCGTTGAGACCGCGTTCTGCGGCCCAATCAAGGAGCTGGGTGGCCAAGGCGGGCTGGGCACGGGCGGGTACGTCACGGCGGATCCAGGCAGCGGTGCGCTTCAGCATGACCCGGGCGTCAGCGGTACCCGACGCGTCCTTCCTCATTTCGTCGATGATGGCCAAGCGGTACTGCAGGCGGGCGTTGTCGTCCTCGACGAGGTGGGCGAGCCCTAGCGCTTGGACACCCGGGATTCCGCCTGCCTTAACGGCCCCGACCAGGGCCCGGGGCAGCGTCGCGGACAGCCGAACTCGTCTCTCGTCGTCCCACCGGCTCACGGCCCCCAGCGCTACCCCGGCGCTGAGGCGACCCGCGGCCCCGGCGACGACCTCGTACGGGACGACCCCACCATCGGAGACGTGTAACGCGACGTTCTCCGCTGCACGGACGAGCCGGGCGGCGACCGCTGGACGCTCGGCGGCACTGATCACGGCACGGTCGGCGAGGTCGGCGTACACCGACAGCAGGCGGGCGGCATCATCGTTGATTCCGATCGCCGCATCGACCGCCTGGTGGAACAGCTGTCTGCCCAGCTCGGGCGCGAACTCGTCGGCGAGGTCGGCGGCATCGGCAAGCAACTCCAGCCGCTCCGCCGCCGGGTACGTGCCCGCCTGCACATACTCTGCAGCCCGCCCGCACAGGTCGATGGCCAGACCGGTGTGTCCGCCGCGAGCAGCGACGCGAGCCGCCAGGTCCAGCCACAGTGCAGGCGCGGCGCTCCCCAGTAGCGCAGGGGCCGCGTTGACCAATCGACCGATCAGACTGAGGTCAGCGGCAGCATCGACGATCGCATCGGCGACGATCGCCGCCCATGCACGGTAGGAGGTGTCGAAGGTGAACCAACGATGCCCGGCCTTCTCGGTACGTTCGGCGAGCCCGGCGACAACGAACCCGGTGACCTCATCGCGGTCCGCCTCACCAATGGCACAGCGGGTGGCAAGCAGGGCTGCCGCTAACAGGGGTTGAACCAACTCGGCCCACTCGCGCCGGTCATGAGCTCGGGAATCGTCAAATGTCTGCTTCCTGGTGTCCTTGTCTTCCGGCTGCAGGGACGGTGGGACCACGTCGTCGACGGTGATCTCGGATCCGCCGAGTACGGCGGCGATCGCATGGCAGCGGAGGGTGGTGACACCAGCCTCATTGCCGTTATTGAAAGCCCAGCGGTGAGGAGGCAGCGGGCGGGCCCAGTGCTCGGCAAGCGCTGCAGCCGCCTGCCGGTCGCCGTGTCGCGCGGCGATGGCGATCAGTTGATCATGCCAGGGTTTCGCGGTCCCTGGATCTTCGGCGAGAACTGCGGCGATCACCTCGTCGAGCCAGTCCCGGTCGGGAGCAACCGCGGGCGAGGTGGCATACGCCAGGAAAGGTGCCTGTGTCGCGGATGGGACATTTTGCGCACGCAGGGCGTCCCGGACCGGTCCCGGCCCGACCTCGGCGGCGATCTCTGCGGCTAGTGCCGCCGCTATGTCGGGCATGGCCTTCGCGGACTTCCACCTCAATAGTTCGCGAACGGCCGCTTCCATCCCGTCAAGCCTGTATCGGGCTTCGGCAGCAGACGCCACGTCATGCGTATGCAGGCTCCAGCCGTGGGCTTTCTCCGCCCCCTCGGCCTTCCGTCGGCGGAGCCACGCATCGGCGCGATTCAGTTCGGCACGCGCATCGGCATGCCGGGCCGGGTCACGGGCCAACACCGCAGCCACACGCATCTGCGTGGGCGCATGCCACTCATCGTCGAAGGTCAGAGGCCGTGCGTGCCGGGACAGGACGTCGATGTCGGTGTGCCGTGCGACCAGGTCGAAGTGGGATTTGACCAGGGACGACAGTGTGTCGAGCCGGGAAGCGGTGTCGCATCCGCGGACTGCCACACGAACCGCGGCAGCGGCACTGCCGGTCGTTGCGGCGGCGCGTGCAGCCAGGTCGAGCCGTCGGCCCTGCACCTGAGCGCGCCGGAACCCATCGGGAATCGCCTCCGGCCAGTCCTCACTCAGCACGAGTGTCAGCACGTCGTCCAGCCGGCCCGCCTCAACGAGGTGATCGGTGACATGCGCTGCCGCGTCCGCGTCGCTGACCCGGGTGGTCAGGAACATCTCCGCGAGCCGATCGTGGGCCGCGATCACCTCTGTAGGCTCTACGCGATCCCGCACATACGTCTCGAAGTCCTCGTCGCGAAACTGGATCGCCCCATCCACCAAGGTGACACCGGGAGCAAGCCCGTGTGCGAACGCGACGACAGCCGTCGGATTCACACTGAGCGCGGCAGCCAGAGTGGTGATGCTTATCGGACGGCTGAGCGCGAGCATAGTCCCGAGCCATCGCCGCCCGCCCGCGTCGGCACCGCTCACCTGCAACGCCGGCTCAAGCAGCATCTGGAACAAGGGCTCGGGGGTGCGGGCGCAGGCATCCAGGAGGGCTGGCATCTCCCACTTGTTTTTCTCGGCCAGGTCCAGCGCGTAGTACTGGGCCCGGGGGTTCCCGTCCGTCCGTTGATGAAACGCGGCCACGTCCGCAGGTGAGGCGTCTGGCCGGTAACGCCGCAGGTGCGCAGTCGATGTCGTCTGGTCGAATGGTGCCAGTTCCACCTGAGGTGCGCCGGAGGCATCCAATGACTCGACCCGGTGGCTTCGTGCCGTGAGCAGAACCGTGGCGCGCGACGGCAGCGGCAGCCCCGCGAGCCCGGCCAGGAATCCGCGGTCGCCTCTCTTGTGCGCTGCGAAAGCCGCGTTGTCCGCCGCGTCCACCGCTAGGACGAGGACAGCGCCCGGGTCGAGTGCTGTGACAGCGTCTTGCAGCGCGCGGCCTAGCCGACGCCACAGGTCCTCGTCGGTCGCCGGTGGGCGGACGAGGAAGGGGCTCCCGCACTGCCGGGCCAAGTCGTTGATCGTCTGGGTGATGAACCGTTGCGGTGTGTGGCGCTCCTCGCCGGAACTGAGGTACTCACCGCCGCCGTAACAGTCGAACAGGGTAACCACCGACCCCGATGGCAGGTGGTCACCGAGTTGCCGGATTGCGGTCGTCCTCCCCGCGCCCGCCGGACCGTGCGCCACGATGATCGCGTCCGGATGCGCGAGCAGCGTCTCCACGATCGCGCGTGCGCCCGGTGACGGCAGCGGGTCACCCAGCGGGGCCAGCCGGGCGGGCGCCGGATACAGATCTAGCGGATCGGCGAGGCCAAGCGCGGCCAGGACATCCTCGGCGCGGATGCCTCGCCGCGGAGACTCAGGAAGAGCCTCGCGGCGGACCAGTTCAAACAGCCGCAGGGCTGAGTCGTCGTCTCGTCCCGGTGTGAGGCTCGCCGCTCGGGCACGGACGCCGCGCGCCAGCGCGGCCCGGCCGAGCGAGCCCGTCCGTGACAGGTCGAGAACCACCAGAAAGTCACAAAACTGTTCACTGGTGACCACCTGTCCGACAGCAGCGGACAGCCTTTCGACCACGTCGGCGTGCTGCGGGTCTGTCAGGGCCTTGAGCAGTGCAGCGCGACCCTCTCCGGGACGTCGAGAGCCCGCCCAGTGTGCAGCTGCGGCGACGGCCTCCTGCACCAGCGGGTCGCCAGGCTGGTTTCCGACAAGATGGATGCGTACCTTGCGTTGGATTTCGCTTCGATCGAGCTTTTTGAGCAGCTTCGAATAGACGCCCGCGAGGTCCGCGATGACGGACCTTGTCGAGGGCGAGCTGCCGTTGGCCGCGCTTTTGGTCCGTTTCTTGCACAAGCGGCTGACGGTCCACGCCGTCCCCGGATGCTTGGTGCTGTACTTGAGCTGGGACAGATGCACAGCAGAGGCAGCCTCGAGAGTGTCTCCGCCGAAATACTCGGCGACATCCACCGCCTCGTAGCCCTCGTCTGGATCATCGACCCGGCTCAGACCTTCGATGACGACGACTGTCTTATCCGTGCCGGGCTCTATCAGTTCCAGCACGCCAGTCACGGACCACCAGAAGTGGAAATCGTCACCCGCGTTCGACTCTGGCGCTCCCAAAACCCTACTTCTCCTGCTGTCCTGTCGGGCGACCAAGGATGATCACTTGGCTGAACCCAGCCTAGTCCCGTTGGCGTAACGCAGGACGCTGTCGAACGGCGGCCGATCGGTTCGGCTGGTCGTGGATGGTTTGAGTAACTCATGGCCTTTACGCTGTAGATCACGTACGCCTGCCTGTGGCCACTTCGTTTGAACACCCTCGGCGTATCGGGCCATGCGAAGGCCGGAACACACGGCAACCTGCGGCAATGGCAGGCACCCCGCTGTCGGCAACTGACGTCTCGTCCGAGCAACAAATGAGCAACAAGAACACGAAAGCCGTGATCACATTCTTCGTGATCACGGCTCCGACCTGCGTAAACAGTGTCGGGACGACAGGATTTGAACCTGCGACCCCTTGACCCCCAGTCAAGTGCGCTACCAAGCTGCGCTACGTCCCGGCGCCCGGCGTTTCCCCCGGGCGGCTTCACCAACCTTAGCGCAGTTTCCGGGCCCGTGCGTACACGTAAGCACTCCCCCGGCCTACCCTTTGATCATGGGAAGGAAGCCGCGCATCGACCAGGACGAGCTCCGCCGGCTGGCCACCGAAGGGTGGTCCAACGCCCGGCTGGCGGAGCATTTCGGCGTCACCGAGTCCGGCGTCCTCCAGGCAAAACGGGCGGCCGGGCTGTCCAAGCCCATGACGGACCACAGCCGCGCCCTCCCATGGAAGCTCAACCGCGAGCACGCCCAGAGCGGCCCGGCCACCAACCTCCGCAACCTGTCCGCCGCCGCCCAGGGCCGCGCGGTTTCCACCGACAAGCTGAACACCGCCGTCCGCTGGGCGACCCGCCTGGTCGACGGCGGGCTCGACGTCGACTACGACCCCGAGCACGGCTTCCGGGAGATCCCCGCCGCCGGCCCGTCACACATCGCCCGGGTGCTCGCGGAGGCTCAGGACGTAACCGGAAGCCCGCCCGGCGGCACTACACAGATGTGAGTCCCTCAGACGGCGAGCTCGTCACCCGTGCCAGGGCCGGCTACGCGTCCGCGTTCCACGAACTGGTCCGCAGGACCGGCGGATGGCCCGCTCGCTCGCCCTGCATCTGGCCCGCGACGCCGGCTCGGCGGAGGACCTGGCGCAGGAGGGGTTCCTGCAGGCGTGGACATCGCTCGGCCGCCTCAAGGACGGTGAGCGCTTCCGCAGCCGGCTGTACGGCATCCCGCTCAACCTGAGTCGGAGGTGTGGCCGCGTCGCTCGGCATGTCTCCCTCCGCCGTCAAGCTGCGCTTGCATCGCGGACGCCACCAGCTCCGGGGCGGCTCGCTGACGACTTCCCATGACGCCCGAGGAGACCCGCCATGGTCCCTGCCCGCATCACCATGATCGTGCCCGCCGCGCCCCGCATGCTGGTGGTCCTCGTCGACGAGCGGGGCGAACGCGTGCTACCGCCCCAGCCGATGGTGGGCAGGGTCGCGGGGCTGGCGGCCCGCGGTCATGACCGCGACCGGCGCCACGCTCGAAGCGGTCCACCTCACCGACGCCGCCGAGCTGCGCCTGCGGGCCGCTGGCGAACTCACCCGCCTCGGCGTACGGCCGGCCGAGGGACTACGCGTGCGGCGGCGACCGGGTGGCGTGGCTGCGGTCGGCGGCCGGGGAGCCGCTGGGACACGCCGATCTGCGACAGGCGATCCTCGCCGGGGCCCACCAGGGCGGCCGGGTACGGCTGTCCGCTGAGGTGCGCGGCACCTGGGACGCCGGCTTCTACCTGCGGATCGTCGATTCGTACAGGTCGCAGAGCCCCGAGGATCACCAGCACACCGCCCCACCGGCGTCCGGCGGACCCTTGAGGTGACGGCCGACGTGCCGCGTGACGCCGTCTTCCTGCTGTCCGGCGTCACGCTCCGCGGCCCCGGAGCGGTGGAGGCCCGCGACGTACGGCTCGTCGCCGGCTAGGACGGACCACCGGCGGCTCGATGAAGCGGCGCCCGTGCGCCGCTCCCACGCTCGGGCGCCCCCGGGTTCGTCTCGATCTCGCCCCGGGAGAGCCTTACAGCTCGTCCCGGGCGACGGGCTCCCGGCCGACGGGCTCCTGAGTGATCCGCTTCGTCTCGTCCTGCACGTGTACGTGGCGCTCGCCGGGGTGAACGACCGCGTGCGACTCGGTCTCGTGCACGTGGACGTGCGGCTCGGCGGCCGGGTCCACCGTGTACATGTTCGGCTCCAGGACCTCCACGCTGTCCTCGGCCTTCGGCCGGCGGGTGTAAAGGCCGGTGAGCAACGTTCCGGCGAGACCGATGATCATGAGGATCCAGCCGATCATCTGCAAGTCGATTCCGGGAATGTCCCACTTCACGGCGAAAGCGAGAACCGCACCGATGCCGATGAAGGCGAGACCGGCTCCGAAGCCCATTGCTACCTCCTCTGCTGGTGAAGCGCCACTTACCCGCAAATCCGCTGCTTACGCAATGCGTGAAGGGTGGTTTCCAGGGCAGTGCGAATGAACAACGCACTCACCCCTGGAGGCACGTATGAACGCCGTAGCATGGGTGGCCGTCGTCATAGTCGCAGTGCTGGCGGTTTTGGCGGTCGCCTACTTCGTGTCGGCCGCGAACCGCCGACGTCATCTGCAGAACCGTTTCGGGCCCGAGTACGACAGGACCGTGCGGGAGAGCGAGAGCCGCAAGGAGGCCGAGCAGGAGCTGCTCGCCCGCGAGGAGCGCCACGCTCAGCTCGACATCCGCCCGCTCGCCCCGGAGACCCGCGAGACGTACGCCAGGAAGTGGACCGATGTGCAGGAGCGGTTCGTGGACGCTCCCGGCTTCGCGGTCACCGAGGCCGACGCCCTGGTCACCTCCGTGATGGCTGAGCGCGGCTACCCCACGGACGAGTTCGAGCAGCGCCTGAGCGACCTGTCCGTCGCCCACGCCGCCACTCTCGACCACTACCGGAAGGCTCACGAGATCAGCAGCCGCGCCGCCCGGCAGGACGCCACCACCGAGGAGCTCCGCCAGGCGATGGTCCACTACCGCGCGCTGTTCCAGGAGCTGCTCGGCGAGACCGCCGACGCCCGGGTCAACGGCCGGCACGCCACCGAAGCCGCGGACCGCACGACCGACATCGGTGACACCGCGGACACCACTGACATCACTGACACCAGCGACACCGCGGACACCACGACAGACACGAGGGGCACGACGACGGACACCGTGACCGGCGCCGACACACGCTCCGGCGCCCGTACGGACGCCGCCCAGGTTAAGGAGACGGACCGGTGAGCGAGACCACCCGACGCGACGAGCACGAGGGCCCCGGCCCCGTCTACTCCCCCACCGCGACCGCTCCCGGTGCCACCGGCCCCGTCGACACCAGCGACACGACCGGCTCGGTCGAGGACACGGGCACCGGCGACACCCGCGGCGGCCGTGCGGCGGAGCAGGCGGCAGAGGGGGCGGCGGCCGGAAGCGGAGCAGCGCCGGCCGACATCCGGCTCGTCCCTCCCGCGACCTCCGACGACCGGGTCGCGAGCGGCACCGGCGACCGGAATGCCCGCGACGCCGACGAGATCGACGAGGCAGACGAGGCAGACGAACGGGACAGGTTCGGCACCGGCGACCGGGGTCTGAGCGACGCCGACGAGGATCGGAGCCCGGTTGACGCCGACGACGCCGGGCTTCCGCGCCGCGACGACCGCCCAGGCGACATCCTCATCGCCCACGATGGACGCGCCCACGATCGGGACCTCGACGAGTTCGTCGAGCGCCGCCCGGCCACAGACGCGACCATGGACGACAACGCGGTCACGGACACCACGACCACGGGCAACGCGGTCACGGACACCACGACCACGGACGACGTGGTACCCGATGACGTCACCTCTGACGACGCGACCACCACTCGCGACGTGGGCGTGGCCGGCGACCGGCCCCTGACCGGCACCACCGCGGACGACGTCTATCCCGTGCCCGCCGGCCTCGTCAACACCGGCACCGACACCGGCACCGACACCGGCACCGACACGGCGTCCGGCGTCGTCCGGGACGGCCAGTCCGCGCCCGGCGCGGCGCCCGACGCCGTGCCGGACATGGACCCGGGCATCGACCTGGAACGGCGGTGGCACGAGGTCAAGGCGGCGTTCGTCGACGACCCGCGCCAGTCCGTCGAGCAGGCCGACGGCCTGGTGGAGGAGGCTCTCAACGCCTTCACCACGCGCCGCAAGGCGCTGCAGGACCAGTGGAAGAACAACGACACCTACGACACCGAGGCGCTACGGCTCGCCCTTCGCGAGTACCACGCGCTCCTCCTTCACCTGACCGGAAAGTGAGAGTCACATGCTCGCCATCGCCGCTGCCATCGTCTTCGGAATCGCCTTCCTCCTCGATCTCCTCAACGCCAGCATCGGGATCAGCCTGACCGCGCTGATCGCCCTCGGCCTGTGCCTGCTGGCCCTGCACCAGGCCGGCATCGGCACGGCCAGCGTGAGCTCCTGGCGGCGCGGCGGCCGCGTCCGCCGCTGACACCGCTGAGCGCCGGCGGGTTGATCCGAGCCCCTCGAGCCCGGATCAACCCGCCGGCCCGCACCACCCACGACCACCGCACCACGACCGCCGCGGCGTCGCGAGCATCGGCGGCGCCACCGGAGGAGACTGCGATGCCACAGAAAGTGCGCGATGTCATGAGCCCGGATCCGGTGACCCTGCCGGAGGAGGCCACGGTCGTCAAGGCCGCGAAGCTCATGCGCGACCAGGGGATCGGCGACGTGCTCGTCGTCAGGGGCGACCGGCTCACCGGCCTGGTGACCGACCGCGACATCGTCGTGCGGGCGGTCGCGGAGGCGCGGGACGTCAGCGCCACGCCGCTGGCCACGCTGTGCACGTCCGACGTGATCACGGCGGACCCCGACCAGGACGCCGACGAGGTGATCCGGATGATGCGGGAGAAGGCGGTGCGCCGGGTGCCGGTGGTCGTCGGCGGACGGCCCGTCGGCATCGTGACACTGGGCGACCTGGCCATCGAACGCGACCCCGCGTCGGCGCTGTCCGACATCACCGTGGCGCCGCCGAACAGCTGAGCGTCCCCCCGACCACCAGCGTCCACAGAACGGCTGAGCATCCGGAGCACCAGCCGCCACGATCGTGCCGCGTGACCCCCGGGCCTTGGTCACGCGGCACCCTTATGTCAGGCCACAGGCCGATCCATGCGCGGGCCGGGCCGTTCAGCGACTCTTGGCGGCCATGGTGAACTCCTCACGCGGATGCTGGATGGCGCCCAGCGAGACGATCTCCCTGGGGAACAGCAGCCCGAGCGTCCAGTCCATCAGGATGCGCGTCTTCTTGTTGAAGGTCGGCATCCGCGTCAGGTGGTACGTACGGTGCATGAACCACGCAGGGAAGCCGCGCAGCTCCCGGCCGTAGATCTGCGCCACGCCCTTGTACAGCCCCAGGCTCGCCACCGACCCGGCGTACTTGTGCCGGTACGGCCGCTGCCGCTCGCCCCGGATGGCGGCGACCAGGTTGTCGGCGAGCTGCCGGGCCTGCCGTACGGCGTGCTGGGCGTTGGGGGCGCACATCTGGCCGGGGCGCGTGAGGTCGGGCACCGCGGCGGAGTCGCCGGCGGCGAAGGCGAAGCTGCTGCCGCGCACCCGCAGGAACGCGTCGGCCTTGATCCGGCCGCGCTCGTCGAGCGGCAGGTCGCCGGCCGTGACGAGCGGGTTGGGCTTCACGCCGGCGGTCCACACGAGCGTGTCGGCGTCGAACTCGTCGCCGTCGTCGAGCACGATGTGGGAGCGCTCGGCCGACTTCAGCAGGGTGCCGGTCCGGATGTCGATGCCCCTCGCCCGCAGCTGCTCGGCGGTCCAGCGGCCCATGTCCGGCCCGACCTCGGGGAGGATGCGGTCGGTGGCCTCCACGAGGATCCAGCGCATGTCCTCCCGGCGCAGGCCCCTGAAGAACCTGCAGGCGTCGCGCGCCATGTCCTCCAGCTCCGCCAGGGCCTCCACCCCGGCGTACCCCCCGCCGACGAAGACGAAGGTCAGCGCGCGCCGGCGGACCTGCTCGTCCGGCGTCGACGCGGCGACTTCGAGCTGCCCGAGGACGTGGTTGCGCAGGTGGATGGCCTCCTCCACGTTCTTGAACCCGATGCCGTGCTCGGCGAGGCCGGGGATCGGCAGCAGCCGGGAGATCGACCCGGGGGCCAGCACCACGTAGTCGTAGTCGATGGTGAGGTCCGGCCCCTCGTGCGGGGTGAACTCGGCCTTGCGGTCGGCCAGCCGCACGGACGTGATCCGGCCGCTCAGGATCCGGCAGGACGGCAGGACCCTGCGGAGGGGGACGACGACGTGTCTGGGCTCGATGCTGCCCGCGGCCGCCTCCGGCAGGAACGGCTGATAGGTCATGTAGGAGTCGAGGTCCGCGACCGTGATGCGCGCCTCGCCACGGCGGAGCCTGTGCTGCAGGCGGAGTGCTGTGTACATGCCGACGTACCCGCCGCCGACTATCAAGATCCGTGGGACAGCCATGGTGGGTCCTTACCCGGACCTACACCAGGAAACGCATCGTGACGACTGTCCCGCTTGCCCCGGTTGTCACCTGGAGGTCGTGGCTCAGCAGGCGGGCCACCCACAGCCCCATGCCGCTGGTGGCGTTCTCCGCCGGCGGCGCGTGGCCCGGCGAGCCCTCCGGCCGCCAGGTGTCGCCGTCGTCGTGCACGGCCACCACGAGCTGGACCTCGTCGAGCCATATCCGCAGTCGTGCCTTCGTCGAGCCGTGGGTGACGGCGTTCGTCGCGACCTCGTTGAGCGCCACCAGGAAGTCGCCGACCGCCTCCTGCGTCATCCCCCTGCGGCCGGCCTCGGCGGCGGCGAACTCCCGCACGTCGGGCAGGTCGGCTAAGGAGAAGGTCCGCTCCCTGGCCAACCTGGCGACGTGCGCGGGGACGCCGTCATCTTTCACCCGGTACACGCCTCCCGACCGATCTCGCTCGACTTCCGCCTTATGGGCGGTGGCAGGGACGAAGATACCCCCGGGACGCCGCCGGCTCGAAGGCGGCATCCCGGGCATCGTCGCACCCCCTCATCCGGCGACGAGCTCCGCGCGGAGCTGGTCGAGGGTTTTGCGGAGGATGCGGGAGACGTGCATCTGGGAGATGTCGAACTCCGCGGCGATCTCTGCCTGCGTCATGTTGCCGTAGAAGCGCAGCAGCAGGATGTTCTTCTCCCGCTCGGGGAGGAGGTCGATGAGCGGCCGCAGGGCCTCCCGGTCCACCAGCAGGTCCAGCGCGTCGTCCTCCTCGGGGATCACGTCGCCGAGCGCGGCGGCGTCGTCGTCGGCCCCGATCGGGGCGTCCAGGGAGAGCGTGCTGTACGCCGCGGAGGCGTCCATGGTGAGGAGCATGTCCTCCTCGGAGATGCCCATCTTCTTGGCGAGCTCGGCGACGGTGGGGAACCGGCCGAGCTCCTGCGTCATGTCGGCCACGTGCCGGTTGAGCTCGGCGCGCCGCTCCTGGTAGAGGCGTGGCACCCGGACGGCCCAGGTGCGGTCGCGGAAGTGCCGCTTGACCTCGCCCGTCATGGTCACCATCGCGTAGCCGCGGAAGCTGTGGCCGAGACTGGCGTCGTAGCCGTTGATCGCCTTCATCAGGCCCACGTAGGCGGCCTGAAGGAGGTCCTCCATCGGCTCGCCCCGGTTCAGGTACCGCCGGGCGATGTCCCTCGCCATGGGGCGGTGCATCTCGACGATCATCTCACGGAGGCGTTCCCGCCGGTCCTGCGAGAGCCCGTCCTGGGCCAGCTCGTCCAGGAGCTCCTCGGCGGTGGGATTGCTGGCGGTCACTACTCGGACCTCGGCAGCCATCTGCGCTGTCCCCTCGTATTTCTTGCGAGGGCCACGCCGTTGCCGGGATCGTCCAAGCAGAAGGCGCGCCTCGCTACAGTATCGAGACGAGGCCCTCTGCTGGACCTCTGGTTCAGTATATTGCCGCAAAACCGTGAGTATCACCACCCCTTCGGCACCAGTAATGTTGCCGCAGAGGAGGCGCGAGGTGTCTAACAACGGGCTGCTGTCCCTATCGTCCAGCATGGCGGGGGACATCGTCGTGATCCATATAAACGGCGTCCTCGACGCCACCACTCGAGACCAGTTCTCCGACTACCTGGACGCCGAGGCGGACGACCACGGCCCGGACATGATCCTGGACCTGGGCAAGGTCTCGTTCATGGACTCCCGTGCTCTGGGCCTGATCGTCCACCACTGGCAGCGATCCACCACGGCCGGCGGCAACTTCGCCCTGGTCGCCGTGCAGTACCCCAACTCGAAGGTGATGTGGGTGACCGGGCTGTCGCAGCGGCTCCCGCTGTTCGACACGCTCGACGACGCGCTCGCGGCCTTCGCCGCCTGAAAGGTTCAGCCCAGGCAAAGGTTCAGCCCAGGCTCCGGAGCGCCCGGCCGGTACGGCGGGTGCTCAGGGCTTGGCCCCGCCGTGCTTCTGCTGGTGCTCGGTGACCAGCAGCTTGGCCAGGTCGGCGACCTTGACCTGATGGTGCTGGGACACCCTCCTGAGCTCGGCGAACGCCTCCTCGGCCGAGCAGCCGCTCTGGGACATGATGATGCCCTTGGCCTGGTCGATCACCGACCGGCCGGCGAGCGCCTCCTGCATCTGCGCCGCGCCGGTGAGCACGTCGTCGTACTCCCAGATGTTCGCCAGCGCCACCGTGACCTGCTCGCGCAGGAGCGCCATCAGGGAGTCGCCGGCGGTGAACACGCCGGGGCGCACGCCGTACAGGCCGACGATCACGATGGCGCCCTCCACCTGGATGGGGAGCACCAGCACCGAGCGGACGCCGTGCCGCACGGCGGTGGCCGCGTAGCGGGGCCATCGGGGGTCGCGCATGACGTCGGCGACGACCACCTGCCTTCCGGTGCTCAACGCCTCCCGCGAGGGCCCCTCGCGCAGGTCGCGCTCGCGGTCGATGAGCGCGGTGAGCTCGCTGTGGGACGCCGCGAGCAGGACGCGCTCCTCCATCCACAGCTCGGCGGTGCCGCCGGCGCAGCCGGTGACCCCGTGCGCGATCGCCTCGGTGAGACCCCGCAGGACGCTCTCGAATGAGGCGTCCTCCGTCACACGGCCGAGCGCCGCGAGGTCACGTACGAGGATGGACGTTGTCTCCATGGTAGAAAGACCATTCCCATAGTTTCCGGGTTAATCCAGGCTGGCTCGATTAGACCAGTCTTTGGCGTAGCGTCTACGTCGAGAAAGGGGGGCAGGTTGCCCGACATCGCCGAGCTCGAGCGCGCGTTGAGCGAGCTCGCCGACCGTATCGCCACCCTACGGGACGATCCCCGCCCGGACGCGGCGCTGCGCGAGCTGAACGCCGCCGAGGAGCTGATCCGCACCACGCTGGCCGAGCTCGCCCGGGGCCGCAGGCGCAAGGACGGCGGCAACCAGCGGGAGCAGAAGCTGCTGCGCCAGGTCTTCCGCGCGCTGCCGGTACCGGTGATCATCATGGACACCGGCGGCACGGTGCGCCGGATCAACAACGAGACGTCCCGCCTGCTGGGCAGCCCCGCCGGCTACCTCATCGGCCGCGCGTTCCCCCTGCTCGTCGACGTGGCGAGCCGCGCCGCTTTCCGCTCCCACTTCACCTCGCTCCTGCACGGCGAGGAGGACAGCGCCGCCTTCCAGGCCCGGCTGGCCCACCAGGGCCGCGCCCACACCGTACGGCTGGTCCTCAGCAGGCTGCGGATGCCCGGCGAGCCCCAGGAGATGATCGCCGCGGTCGCGCTGCCGACCGAGGTCCAGCTGAGCGGCCGGACCGGCGCGGCGGACGACACGGACGAGACGGCGATCATGGCTGCGGCACGGCGGCACGAGCTGCTGTCCCGGCTCACCCGGCTGCTGCTGGACGAGGAGAGCCTGCGCGAGCCGGTCGCCCTCCTGCGCGCCGCGCGCCTGCTCGGCGCGGAGACGGCCGACTGGGTGATCGCGGATGTGCTCCGGGACGGCTCCCTCCAGCGGACCACCGTGATCGCCCCCAGCGACCAGCCGATCGGCCGGCTCCAGCGGGACGTCGAGGAGACCGGGCCCGCCGCCTCGCCCGTCGTCGGCCAGGTCCTCACCACGCAGAGCGGCATCGTGCACGAGATGCTCACCGACGACTCGCTGCTCGGCGGCGGCGTCCTGCAGGCCATGCGCGCCGGGTCGCTGCTCAGCGTGCCGATCCGCACCGACGACGAGATCCGGGGCGTGCTGACGCTGGTACGGCTGCGCGACCGGCCGCCGTTCGGCCTGGCCGACCTCGGCCTGCTGGAGGAGATCGGGCTGCACCTCGGCCTCGCCATGCAGGCGCAGCGCGGCTTCCAGCGCAGGTCGCACGCGGCCGACACCCTGCAGACCGGCGTGCTGCCCCGCCACCTCCCCGACGTGCCCGGCTTCGAGATCGCGGCGAGCTACCACCCCGGCTCCGGGCTGCGGGCCATCGGCGGCGAGTTCTACGACGTGTTCCCCGTGAAGAACGGCTGGGGCTTCGTCATCGGCAGCGCGGCGGGACGCGGCGAGGAGGCCGCCTCGGTCACCGCGATGGTGCGCAACGGGCTGCGGGTGCTGAGCGTGTGGGAGGACGACCCCGGGCAGGCGCTGCGCAAGGTCAACGACGCGCTCGTCGCCCAGAGCACCGGCATGTTCGTGATGGCCGCCGCCGGCTTCGTACGGGGCCGGAAGGCGCGGCTGGCCTCCGCCGGCCACCACCCGGCGGCGCTTCTCCAGCCGGGCGGCGGGGTCCGCTTCACCGACGGCGGAGGCGTCCCCCTCGGCTTCGAGGAGGGGGCGGTGCCGGCCACCGAGGAGATCTCGCTGTCGGCCGGCGAGACCGTGGTGCTGTACTCCGACGGCCTCATCGGGTCGCAGAGCGCCGCCGGGGAGACCTACGGCGAGGGACGGCTCACGGAGGTCCTCACCCGGTGCGTCGGCCAGCCGCCCGGCGTGGTCGTCAAGGCCATCGAGGAGGACCACCGGGCGTTCACCGGGACCCACGCCTTCGACGAGATGACGGTGCTGGCCCTGAGGCGGGCGCGCTGACCGGCACCGGCGGGAAACCCCAGGCAGGCACGGTGCAATTTGCCGTCACGCTCCCTCGGATGATGCACTTGAGAGCGTGAGAATGCAGCCAGGAGACCATCGGTCCGTGGCGTACTCCGACGAGGCCGATCTCGAACCGGTCCTCGCCCCGTTCATCGCCGACGGGCTGGCCCAAGGCGACAAGGTGCTGTATCTCACCGACGTCACCCATCCCGCCGTGGTCACCGGCCTGCTGCGCGCCTGGGGCGTGCGGCCGGACGAGTTCGCCGCCGACGGCCGGCTCGACGTGCGCCCCCTCACCACCAACGACCCCGACAGCCTGATCGGGGAGCTCGCCCGCACCGCCCGGCTCGCGCGGGCCGAGGGCTACCGCGCGCTGCGCGTCACCGCGGAGATGAGCTGGGGGGTGCGGGAGGGCACCGAGCGGCTGGTGGCCTTCGAGACCAAGGTGCACAGCCTGTACGACTCCGGGATGGCGATGGGCGTCTGCCAGTACGACCGGAGACTTTTCGACCCCGTTGTTTTGGCCGAAATCCAACGGATACACCAAGAGGCGGACACCGACCTGGAGTTCGCCGGCGCCTTCCTCCGGATCCACCGCACCGGCGACCCGCCCGGACTGCGTGTGGAGGGCGAAGTGGACGCGAACTCGCTGGACCCGCTCGCCGAGGCGCTCACGGCGGCCGGCCGGCGGTGCCGCGGCGACGTCCACGTCGACCTGTCCGGGGTGTCCTTCATCGACCTGTCCGGCATGCGGGCGCTCGTCGACACCGCGCAGTCCCTCGGCTCAGGCCGGTCGCTGGTCCTGGCACAGGTCCCTAAGCACGTGCACCAGTTGTTCAAGCTGATCGGCTGGGACGGCGCCCCCGGGCTGCGACTGCGTGGGAGCGACGGCCCATGACCCGGATGATCCATCAGGCGGCCCTGTACGGCTCGGACGCGGAGTTCCTCGCGATGGCGGTGACGTTCGTCCGCGACGGCCTGGAACGCGGCGAGCCGGTCCTGGTCACCACCACGTCCGGCAACCTGACGCTTCTCGGCGAGGCCCTCGGCGACGAGGCCGGGCGCGTGGACTACGCGGAGAGCGCCTACTTCGGCCGCAGGACGGCCCTGCGCGCCACCGGCTTCCTGCGCTACTGGCAGCGCAACGCCGGGCACGAGCGGGTGCGGATCCTCGCCGAGCCGGTCTGGGCCGGCCGGTCGCCCCGAGACGTGCTGGCCTGGAAGCGGATGGAGTCGGGCCTCAACCTGATCCTGGAGGGCACCGGCATCTGGATGATCTGCCCCTACGACACGCGGACGGCCGGCCCCGGGATCGTGGCCGACGCGATGCGGACGCACCCCTCGCTCAGCTCCGACGGCAGGCGGATCAGCGCCTCCCCCGCGTACGCCGACCCCGTGACGTTCATCGGCGAGTGCGACGCGGCGCCGCTGCCGGAGGCGCCGGCGACGGCGGTGAGCGCCTCCCTCGGCGACCTGCAGAGCGTGCGGCGCTTCGTCACCGGCCAGGCGGGCCGAAGCGGGCTCACCGGGGAGAGGGTCACGATGCTGGCCCTGGCGGCTCACGAGGCGAGCCGCTACCTGGAGACCCCCCTCACCGCGCGGATGTGGGAGACGTTCGGCGCGCTCGTGTGCGACCTGCGGGCCGACCGGGAGATCGCCGCCGGCCCGCTGGCCGGCTTCACCCCTCCCGGCCTGGAAGAACGGCCCGAGGACGGCCTGTGGGTGGCCCGCCAGATCTGCGACCACGTGGACATCCGGACAGGCGGCGGATCCTGCACGGTCAGGCTCCAGACGGCGACGTGGCGACTCCAGGAGAGCGCATGAATTTTGGCGATTAGGCGTTTAGCGGGACTCCGAGTAAGGTAAACACGTCTCATCTGATCGTGCCTAGGACGCAGGCACACCTCTTCAAGCGCCTTTCCTGTCTTGAGGTGTGCCATGGATATCGCCATCGTCTCTGCCCACGAACTCACGCCTGACACTCCCGCCATCGCCCGCGAGCTGGCTCGCGGCCACCGGGTGACCGTCTACACGCGGTCCAAGGTCAAGGGCGCCGGCGTCGAGCACGTCCCCGCCGGGCCGGACGTGGAGCTTTCCGAGAGCGACCTGCTTCCCTACATCTCCGACTTCAGCGCCGGCCTTCGCGACCGGTGGAGGCGGCACCGTCCCGACATCATCCACGCCCACTCCTGGTCGAGCGGCCTGGCCGCCATCGCCGGGTCCGAGGGCCTGAACGTGCCGGTCACCCAGACCTTCCACGGCCACTACGACAGCCGCACCCCCGCCCCGGTGCGCCGCCTGGAGTGCGCCATCGGCCGCAGGGCCAGGGCCGTGATCGCCACCTCCGCGGACGAGGAGGACGAGCTGATCCGGATGGGCGTGCCCCGCAGGAACATCTCCGTCGTCCCCCACGGCGTGGACATCGAGCGCTTCCGGCGTCAGGGCCCGGCGTTCCCCCGCGGCGACCGGCCCCGGATCCTCCACGTCGGGCACCTCGGAGCGGCGAGCGCGGTGAACGCCCTGCGCGCCGTCCCGGACGCCGAGCTCGTGATCGCGGGCGGCGACGACCCGAGCATCGAGCGGCTGCGCATCCTCGCCGGGGAGCGCGGCGTCGCCGACCGGGTCGAGCTGCTCGGCCTGGTCCCCCACACCGCGATGCCCAAGCTGATGCGCAGCGTCGACCTCGTGCTGTCGCTGCCTCCCACCGTTCCCACCGGCACGGCGGCGCTGGAGGCGATGGCCTGCGGCATCCCCGTCATCGCCTCGGCCTCCGGCGCCCACCTCGACTCCGTGGTGGACGGCGTGACCGGCTTCCTCGCCAGGCCCGACCGGCCGCTGGAGATCGCCGCCCGCATCCGGCGGCTGCTCGGCGACGCGACCCTCCGCACGGCCATCGGATACGCCGCGGCCGACCGCGCCCGCTCCCGTTACTCGGTCGAGCGGATCAGCGCCGAGCTCCTGCGCGTCTACGAGAGCACTTGCGCCTGATCGGATTGCGATATCGCCGCAATCCCGTTATTGAAGTGAAATGCTGTGATTAGATGCGTCCATGTCGCTTCATGGACCTGGTTTAGCCGTGGCGGCGGCGATGGTGATCGCCGCCGCCCCCGCCGGGGCGAGGGGGGGCGACACGAAAGTTTTAAACGACGCGGGGGAGTATAAAAGAAGATCCGCGTGTAAGGGAAAAATTTTTAAAAAGC
>NZ_JBEZDW010000044.1:0-68359 GCF_040802045.1 Microbispora sp. NPDC049125
CGCCCAGTCCTCCACCTTGATCACCCTCCACGGTGACAGCAGAGGGGTCAGATTTCAGCCGTCGCCTGGGGGTCAGTTTTCACGTGTCGTCGACAAAGGATGGAGCGGATTTCCCGTGCCAGCTGCGCCGCCTGAACCGTCAGCCATGCCGGGGACGGTGACCCATCCGCAGCGTGTTCGGTGGGTCGGAGGCGGCGGAGGGGTGGCCTGCCCTGCAGATTTGAGATCAATGTGCACCTTTCGAACGCACCCAATTGAGCGCGGGATGGCCGACTTCCTTAGGGAGGTTGTCGGATGCTGATGGCTCTTGGTCGGCTACTTTCCGCTCATCTATACCAAATTTGGTACAGACCTTTAGGGATCATGCCCAGCAGTTTGGGTAAGTGCCCACGCCGATCCCGCCACGCCTCGCTGAACTGCGAAGACAGTTCGGTATTCGGCTGCGCGAGGTGCGCGAGGGTCGATGCCTGACGCAGGAACGCCTGGGCGAGCTGGCCGAGGTCGACCGTAAGACGATCAACCGCATCGAGAACGGCATGTACAGCCCGCGGCTGGACAACATCTTCCAGATCGCCGACGCACTCGGTGTTTCCGTCAGGGACCTGTTCGCACCTCCGTCAACGGGCACCAACGATCCCGGTGTGGACAACGCTGGCAGCGCTTGACATCCCGCAGCCTCTTTCCCAAGGGCCCGGGCAGTGGTTGCCTGAATGGCTTCGCCGATGGCACCTGGCAGCGGATGTAGGTGAGTTCCGGCAGCGCTTGTTGGAGGTCTTCATCACCACAGGCGCCGTTCCAGCGCTTGCACCAGGGCTTCGCCGGCGTGGCCGCTGGCGGACTTCACCTCCACCAAGACCGTGCGACAGCGGACACCCCTGCCGGGCGGAAGGGAATGCCGTGGCCGTGGGCTCACCCGATTCAGATCAGCCCTGCTCAGGCCTTGTCTCACGAACCAGCCGAGGTGGCTTCTCGCTCAGATGGGCGGATGGGCAGATGGGTCTCACACCACCTCGTGGACGAAGTGGAATCCCTGAGTCCCGCGCACACCGGCTGAGAGCACTCGGGCTGACGCCGAGTACGGCGGCGATGTCAGGCAACGTGCGAAGGTGGGTCATGTACTCGGTGGCCAGCCAGTCCGGGTCCACGGCGATGGACGGTCGTCCGGTCTTGAGAGTGATCCCGGCCTCGGTGGCCAGGATGGAGACGTCACGCCGTGACACGCCGGTCTCGGCAGCAATCGTTCTGATCGATTTGTGTTCGACTTCGTAGAGCTGCCTGAGGCGCTCGGGGGTCAGGGTCTTACGTGCTTCGGCAAGGCGCAGGTGACTGATCGACGGTGCCTTGGTGGGTAGGGGGCCGGCGGGGGCTGGGGATTGCTCAAGGACCAGGCGCACGTGGTCGGCCGTGGTACCCATCTCTGCCGCTGCGGCGGTCACACCGAGATCCTGGACACGGATGAGCACGTGGAGCCGGTCGATGTCCAGGGCGGGGTCTGCGTGGGAAGAGAGTGTCGCTGCTGCGCCGGGCGGCGGCTCCCAAGTCAGCGGCTCGTCGGCAATACCGGATCCGCTGAGGAACCGCTGTCCGTGGAGTTGGAGTTGTTCGAGCAGGTCGGGCGTGAGGTCGCGGACGAAGGTGGCGTACACCGCGCGGTCGCGAGTGCCATTGATGGCGAAGCCGGGCGGGGCAGTCACCGGGTCCGTGCCAGTGAGCAGTTGGAACAGAAAGCGGCAGGCGTTCTGATGGCGAAGAGACATGCCAGGCAGCGTCTGACTGTCCATGCAGATCTTCAGCCAGACCTCCTGCGGAATCAGCTGCGAGTAGTCGAGACGTCGCCGTCGCTCGTAGTCGATGGGGCTGCCGTACTCGTCCAAGTAGTCAGCGAGCTGGATCAGTGTGTCGAGGATCTGATCACGGTGAGCTTGGTCAAGTTGTTGCAGCAGGTGGCTGATGGAACGGCCGGACAGGGTGCTAGCGAGGAGATTGACGCTGCTTGAGAGCTTGAGACGACTGCCCACTACAAGCAGCAAGCTGGCGAGTGCCTGGCGGAAGAAGCCCAAGTTATGCCCGGTATTGAGGCCCAGCAGTCGCTGGGTCCAAGACGGCCATAACTGCTGCGGGACCTTGTCCGCGCGCTGCTGGGCCCGCTGCTCGCTGTGCGGTGTGGGGAACGTTGGGCGTGCTCGGGTGGTTCGGTAACGGAGTTGATCACTCGGGCGCAGGCGAGTATTGAGCGCTTTGAGCAGGATGATGTGCAGGCTCTCGCTGCTTGTCCGGCCCCACTCGGTCTGGACGGTCGTCGGAGTCGCTGCTCTACCTGTGCCGAGGATCTGGCTGACCAGCCAGTCGACGCGGGAGGCGGCATCCGGGACGGTGGGCGCGGCCAGGATGTGGAGAGCGGCGGTGACCGCGATGGCCTGGGCAGCGGAGGTTTCTGGTGGAGCGAATGCGGGCCGGCGGAGTCGGCTACGCGTTCCTTGCTCAGGGATGTGCTCGTGTTCGGTCCAGAGTTGTGGTTCGATCACGTCGGCCAAATCCTCCCGTGTGGCGTGGGCAAGGATCCGGCCTCCGACGGCCTTGAGGTCGGTGAGAAGCTGTCTGGCCGACATGAGCCGGTCAGGGAAGGCGGGTAGCGTGCCGCTCCCCTCCGCGAGGAGGTGGTTGATGAAGTCCTGGGCGGCCAGGACCAGGCTGTCATGGGTCAGGCGGAGGGTTCAGTCTCCAAGAGCGACCCGCCGCACCGCGTGGTGCCCGGTCCTTTCGATTCCGATGAGGGGGAAGGCCGGGCGCATCGTCCGAGCTGGGGAACGTGAGTGAGCGAGTGGACGCGGGTGCGAGGGGCCTTACCGCAGGTCGGGCAGATGTTGGCGAGGAGGCGGCGGTGGGTGAGGCAGGCGAAGGCCCAGCTGAGCCGCCAGGAGAGCTGCCAACGGCCACCCGTGGCGGTCAGGCAGTCGGGGCAGTAGCGCGATCCACCGCCTCGTCCCCAGAGCTGCGTTCGGTTGACTTCGCGGCGAGGCATGTCAATGACGATCGCGTTGTCGGCGTAGGTCTCCAGCGTCATCGCCCGGAGCGTGGCAGGGTCAACCTGTGTCGCGGTGGCCAGCGCGTCGAGCTCCTCGGGCTGTAGGCAGATCGTCCAGTTGGGTGGCGGGCCACCACGGCGAGAGCGCTCCGTGGTCTCCGCATCCAGACTGAACGCGGGGAGCATGTGCAGGAGCGGGCTGTCCAGCCGAGCGGCGATGGCCTCCAACCAGGAGTCCAGCGCCTCGCCAGGGAGTGGATCGAGACGGATGGGCAAGGTTCGGATGCCGTTCACCGAGCCTCCTAGGTTCCCGACGAGGTCTTCACTCTGGTGGTGATCTTCTTCGAGTCCAGGGCGGCCTGCAGTTCGACGCGAGCCTTCTCCGCCCCGGAGTCGTTCTTCACCCGATCGAGCAGATCGGCGGTGAGCGTCTCTACACCGGTGCGCACAGCCCGCTGGCAACCCCGGACGATGATCGTCATCAGGGAGCCGATATGTCCGGTACTGCGGGCAAACAGGTAGTCCGACAGCTCATCGGCGAGGAACCCGGGCTGCTTGGCGGCCAGGACCACGCGCCTTTCCAGCGCAAGCAGCATCTGCCGCCACTCCTGACGGGCTTGCGGAGAATCGATGGTGAAGGGACGCAAGTCCAGGCGGGTGATCCGGCGCGCGGTCTGGGCGAGTACGGCATCGCTGTAGGAGGTTCCTTCGGAAAACAGCCCGCGGGCCTCCAACCCGACGCCGATGAATAGCAGCGTGACAGGGAACTCATTGGCGATGTACTTGAAGTGGTTGCTGATCTCGATGCCGCTTTTTGCCTGCCAGCGCAGGAAGTGCAGCTCGTCCACGATGATCAGCTTGGTGGCGCAGGACAGCACACAGTCCAGGGCGCGGTGGGCGAACTGTGCGGCGGTGCCCTTGCTGCCGGCCGGGTGGCCGTAGAACTCCAGCATGGCCCGGTTGAAGTCTTTCATCCCGGTGTTGCCGGTCATTCCGATCCGGCAGACCGGCAATCGCTCGTGACCCTCGTCAGTGTAGGTGCCCTTCTCGGCGAGCTCTCGCTGCTGGAACAGGCGGGCGAACGCCAGCGCGGTTGTGGTCTTCCCTAGCCCGGGGAAAGCGTCGATCGCGATCGCGCCCTTGGCCTTGTCGCCGTCCTGCTCATTGCTGTCAAAGATGTCCCACAGATCTTCGTGCAGCTCGGCCAGCTGCGGCGTCTTGATCGGTCCGAGGTTTGCGTGCCAGATTCGGCGCCGCTGGTCATAGTCGGATTTCGCCGCGGAGCTGAGGGCGCGCAGCTGAGCGGCGGTGAGTTGTTCGGGCTGGCTCCGGCGAGGCGTCTCGACGAAGCGTTGCCAGCCCTCCTTCCGAGCCAGGGTGAGGTTGTCTAGGGTTGTGGCGGAGCTCGTCGCCGGTGGGGTGTCCGCGACGGTCACAGGTCCTCCAGGGCCTCGGTGTAGAAGTCGAGCTCGTCCTCGTCGTCGTCATCTCCGGACTGCGGTCCCGGGCCCTCGTCTGCCCGCTCCTCGTCGACTTCCGCCACCGCTGCTGCGTCCAGGACGCGCCGAACCGAGGGCAGTTGCTCGACGGCGTCTTGTCCGCCGGCGGGCAGGTCAATCGCAGCCTGATCGCGGGAGATGCGCAGCGCCAATCGTCGCTCGGCAACCGATGTACCCAGACCGATTCTCCAGCGTTCCAACAGGTCAGCGACCGCGATCTTGTCGTCGGGGTAGGTGTACTTGGCGGCGGCGAGCTTGCGGGCGAAGCGCAATGCTTCCTCGCTCAGCGGCATGTCCAGAGCCGGAGCGTGCTCCCAATTCAGGACGTGCCAGCGCTGGTCGGGGTCGCGGAAGTAGACCTTGGCGATGTCGTCAGGATCGACATAGATCGGCCACTTGCCACGGTGCGGCCCAGTGTAGGGGCTGTCTTGCCCCCGGTAGGGATTCAGTCCGGCACCGTTGTAGCGGCCTCCGATCTCCACGCCATAGTGCTGGATGGTGCGCCATTTCACCTGCAGGAACTCGAATGCCAGGTCCGGATCACGTGGCACCTCGATATAGCCTGCGCGGGCGATCCCGTGCTCGAACATCATTGCTGGGGACATCCGCAGCCCTGGGACGTGCGGGTCGACCAGACTGTCGTGCGGCCGATGATGGTAGCTGACCGCAATCCACTCCCGGATGATCGCCTCCAGCTCATCCAGGAAGAAGTACGCGTCCGCTTCCGGATTCACGCCGCGCGAGTGAACGTCGGGCCCTTTGTAGCCGGGCAGCGCCTGCAGCAGGTCTTCGCGCACCGTGCGGAAGAAGCGTTCCACCGGCCCCTTATCACGACCGGTCCGCAGCCGGGCGGGCTGGATCGAGATACCCAGCCGCTGACAGACGCTGGCCAGATGCTCCGAGACATAGATCTTGCCGTGGTCCACCACGATCGTCTCTGGCACCAGGGCCGGACCCGCAGCACCCCGAATCTCACCTGCGGCCTGGGCCACGGGCCCTTCGATCGCCTCGACATCCAGCAGGACAGCGCGGGGAATCCCGTGCTCGGGCCAGACAGCGTGTGCGGGCCAGTTCCTCCCCGCAGGCCGGGGTCGATAGACCTGGTAGAGCACCGAGCTCGCGTCGATGGACTTGGTGGACACCGGCGTCACCCGGATCCCGACGATACAGCGGGTGTACCAGTCCATCGCGACCGTCAACTCGGCCTGCAGCCATCGCAGCGTTACCGGATCCAGGGCAAACACATCCAGCCGCGTTGTGTCCATCAAGATGTACTCGCCCGGCCGGGTCGGCCGCAGCTTCCCGTAGACCCCTCCCGGTCGATCCGCGATGTCCCGATTCCGCTTGGTGCTCAACCGGAACGTCGGCTGGCGCTTCTCCAACTCCCCCAGCAACCGAAACGCTGCGGCCCGACTGGGTGGCTTCACCTCGCCCTTGCCATAGCGGGTCTCCAACCGGGCCTCGGTGCGCCGGATCACCATGGTGCGCGAGGGCTTTGACTCCTCGGTGTGCTCAACCATGATCTCCAACGCGGCCTCCACCCACCGCGGATCTGCACGCCCGTGTGGCCCGTCCGTGGAACGCCGATTGTCTGCCAGTCCGGCTTCCCCGTGGTCTCGGAATGCCGCAGCCCAGCGCTCCACTGTGCGGTATCCAACGCCGAGCTCGGCCGCCTTCGCCGCGTACCTTTCTGTCAGTGGCAGGTGCGGCAAATACTGCTGTCGTGGCTCGCCTTCCGCGGCCAACTCGGCGCTGCCTGAACGGTAGCCGGTGAGCATTTCCCGGACATGCGCGGCTGTCTCCAACGCGCGCTGTCTACCCGCTTCGGTCAACTGGCCGAACACTACGCTTGCCGGTTCGTCGATGTCATCGGCGGCTAGACCTGGACCGTCGGGAATCACACGGGCCCTTTCGGAGACCATCAACTCTCGGAGTGCCAGGCGCAGCATGCGACCTCGGCCATCCCTGAGCAGCACCTCGTTGCCCGCTGTGGTAGGCAGCATGGACACCACTTCGACGACCTCGCCGTCATAGTGGAAGCGCGTACCCACGCCCACACGCGCGTGGCTGCCAGTCATGCTGCGCTCCTAAGGACTCCATGTGCACTCAGTGGGCGGCTGAGATCGGTAACGAGGTCTTGCCGCCAGAGCAGGTGAAGCAGGTGTGCGTGGACCACTCGCTTCGGCCATTGCGGAAGACTCCGAACAACATCTGCCAGCGTCGACCCGTCTGGGCTGGCCGTTCGCAGCTCATTGAGGAGTGTCTGGTCAAACAGCCAGTCACGTCGGTAGCCGGCAAGGAACCGGATGTTCTCCAGTTCGACCTTCGGCGGCTCGCTCCAGACCTCGTATTGCCATCCACGCGATTCCACCGCGGTCTTCGTCCACGTGAACGTGAAGGCAACCTTGGGCCTGGCCAAGCGGTGACGGGGTTTGACGTCCACCACGACCGGACCAGCAGCCGTGAAGAGGAGATAGTCCGGAATGTGCCTGCGCTCCGCTCCCGCAACCTCGGCCTTCAGCAGGAATGGTTGGGCCACGATGCGCCGTACCGACGTGTCGAAATCAGCAAATAGCAGACGAGCCAGCTCCAGTCTGGACTCATAAATGACATGGTTGCGTTCCGTCGCTGCCCAGAAGACACCCGAATAGTGCTTCTGCCCCTTGCGCCAACGGAACGTCCGCCATGGTGCGGCCCCGCCGAGTACCTCTTCGGCGACAACACCCCACGGGCAGTCTTCTTCCAGGCCGCCGTCAGTGAGCCGAAAGCTAGCTCTGACGTGTTCTGGTGCAGCCTTATCCAACACGTCTCACCGTCCACTTGCCGCGCCGTTCAATCGAACATGGCGCTCAGGATTGCGTCCGATGAACAACGTTGCTGACCAGAGCCACTTAGGTGCACCACAGGCCTGGACACCTGGCCGTACCGACAGCGCCGGGCGCCTATACGCGGAAGGTAATGATCCCGCCACTTCAAGTCAAGAGTGGGCGCATCCACTCTTCAAGTTGTCTTACAGACTTGGCGGATCCGCCACCATCCCGCCAAGATCAATGAGAATCCGCCACGGAAATTGAGACCCTACACTCTCCGGTCAGTGCGTGGCCATGTCGACGAACCGGCTGTAGTGCCCCTGGAAGGCCACCGTGACGGTCGCCGTGGGACCGTTTCTGTGCTTGGCCACGATCAGGTCGGCCTCGCCCGCGCGGGGCGACTCCCGCTCGTACGCGTCCTCGCGATGCAACAAGATGACCATGTCGGCATCCTGTTCGATGGATCCCGATTCACGTAGGTCTGACACTTGTGGGCGCTTATCGGTACGCTGCTCGGGACCGCGGTTGAGCTGCGAGATCGCGATGACCGGGACCTCCAGCTCCTTGGCGAGCAGCTTGAGAGCACGGGAGAGCTCGGAGACCTCCTGCTGGCGGCTCTCGGTCCTCTTCGGCGAGCTCATCAGCTGGAGGTAGTCGACGATCACGAAGCGGAGGTCGTGGCGCTGTTTGAGACGGCGGCACTTGGCCCGGATCTCCATCATCGACATGTTCGGGGAGTCGTCGATGAACAGCGGCGCCTCGGCGACCTCGCCCATCCGGCGGGCCATCCGCGTCCAGTCGTCGTCGCTCATCGTCCCCGAGCGCATGGTGTGCAGCGCCACCCGCGCCTCGGCGGACAGCAGGCGCATGGTGATCTCGTTGCGGGACATCTCCAGCGAGAAGATGACGGTCGTCAGACCATGCTTGATCGCCGCCGACCGGGCGAAGTCCAGCCCCAGCGTGCTGTTGTGGGTCGGTACGCAGGCCCGGCCCGCGAGATACATGTGGTCGGCGTTGTCCACCTCGACGCAACGCACCGGGGCCGAGGGCACCGGCCGAACGGCCATGACGTGCCGGACGGCCGCCCGGTCCGGGATCTGGATGTACGGCCCGGAGACGATGCGGACGATGTGGACCTCGCCCCCGTCGTACAGCCTGGCGTCGTGGCCGAGACTCAGGGCGAGCTCGTGCAGGCCCTCGGCCAGGCGCCTCTCGCCGAACCCGGCGACGATCCGGCCCTTGCCGTCCATATGTCCGCTGGTTTCGAGGAACGCATCGAGCAACGCGGACCGCTGCCGTGCGGACGCCCGCAGGTACTCCCCCGGGATGTGCTTGTCGTCCAGAACGTCCATCGCCTTGAGGATCGCGATGACCGTGGCCGCAGACCCCTCGGGCAGCGCCATCCAGTGGAAGACGCCGGAGCCGGTCACCCGCAGGCCCGACGCCTCGATTCTCTCCACGATATGCCGGCCGGACGCGAGAAAGCCCGCGCCGCCGTCCGGGTCGTCGTTGCCGTCCTCGTCCACCAGGGGCTCGCCGTGCCCGGCCGCGAGCCAGACACCCAGCGCGTACGGCGGGAGGGGCAGGTCGGTCTCCGCCAGGTCGAACGGCTGGGCCACGGCGACCGTGGGGCGGGGCGCGCCGGCGCGAAGGGCCGCGGCGAGATCCTCGGTGGTGACGACGGTGGACGCGGGCCCCGTGGTCGTCCGCCATTGGTGCCGGGCGTCGGCCACGATCACCGTTCCGTCGTCGAACTCGACCTCGTAGCACGGCCTGTCGTGCATGACGTCGGTCGCGGCCACGACCCGTGTCGGAGCGCCGTCGCCGCCGATGAGCAGGTCGCCCTCCTTGACCTCTCCCATGGTGGTCCACCCGGTGGGTGTGGGCAGGGGGGTGTCGAGGGCGAGGGCCTTGCCGATGGCGGGCCGGGCGGCCACGACGATCATCTGTCCGGGGTGGAGGCCGTTGGTGAGGGCGTCGAGGTCCTGGAAGCCGGTCGGCACGCCGACCATCTGGCCGCCCCGGCTGCCGATCGCCTCGATCTCGTCGAGGGCCGCCGGCATGATCTCGGCCAGCGGCAGGTAGTCCTCCGAGGTGCGACGCTCCGTGACCTTGTAGATCTCGCCCTGCGCCCGGTCGACCAGGTCGTCGACCTCCTCGCCCTGGCCGCCGTACCCGTAGGAGACGATGCGGGTGCCGGCCTCGATGAGGCGGCGCAGGACGGCCTGCTCTCGGACGATCTTGGCGTAGTATCCGGCGTTGGCGGCGGTGGGCACGATGGCGGTCAGAGTGTGGAGGTAGGCGCCGCCTCCCACGCGGGCCACCTCACCCCGCTTCTGCAGCTCGTCGAAGACGGTGACGGAGTCGGCGGGCTCACCCCGGCCGTACAGGTCGATGACGACCTCGAAGATGATCTGGTGGGCGGGCCGGTAGAAGTCGTCGGCGCGGAGCACCTCGATGACGTCGGCGATTGCGTCCTTGGACAGCAGCATGCCGCCCAGCACGGACTGCTCGGCCTCGATGTTGTTCGGCGGCGTCCGCTCGAACATCGACTCCGATCCCCCCGCACCTGCGGGGAAGTCGAGCACGCTCACCTCACACCCCCTTGCCCATCAGCCCCAAAGCCCCCAGCCTGGTCCGCCAGTCTCCCCGGCCACGGTGCGAGGGGCAACCCGGCCTGTCGACAACGTTGTGGATAAGGTGTGCAGCTCGCCCGGGACGGGTGTGGGAAGGCTGGGGACAGCCCTGTGGACAAAGAAGAGACCGCCTCCGGAAACACCGTCTGAGCAGCGATTTCTATGTCCACGGCCTGTGGAGGAAAGAAAGTTGTCCCTGCGGGCCGATACCGATCCGGCATGACGACGTAAGCCGCAAAATGGGTTCATGCCACTTACGACCGGAACGGGGCAGCACGGCCCGCGGCCCCGCTCCCACGACAGGGAGATCCTCCGGCTCGCGGTCCCGGCGTTCGGAGCGCTGGTGGCCGAGCCGTTGTTCCTGCTCACCGACTCGGTCATCGTCGGCCACCTTCCCGATCCGGCGCTCGGCGCTCTGGGCGTGGCCAGCGCGGCCCTGTCGGCCCTGGTGGGCCTGTGCGTGTTCCTGGCGTACGCGACCACGGCGGCGGTCGCCCGGCAACTTGGAGCGGGGGACGTCAGACGGGCGATGCGCCAGGGGCTGGACGGCCTGTGGCTGGCGGCCGCCATCGGCCTGGCGATCGTCGTGTCATGCTGGCCTCTTGCGCCACTTATCGTACACCTGTTCGGAGCGAGCGGCCAGCTCGCCACGCTCGCCATCACCTACCTGCGAGTCAGCCTGCTCGGAGTCCCCGCGATGCTGCTGGTCCTCGCGGGCACGGGCGTCCTGCGGGGGCTCCAGGACACCCGGACCCCCCTCGCCGTATCCGTCGGCTCGTTCGTCCTCAACGCGCTGCTCAACCTCTGGTTCGTCCTCGGGCTCGGCTGGGGCATCGCCGGGTCGGCGTGGGGCACGGTCGCCGCCCAGACGCTGTCGGCCGCCACCTACCTCGTGCTCGTGGTGCGGGCCGCCCGCCGCCAGGGCGCCTCCCTCCTGCCCGACCTGCCGGGGGTGCGCGCCGCCGGCGCGGCCGGATTCGCCCTGGTCGTCCGTACGGCATGCCTGCAGATCGTGCTCGTCGTCGCCGCGTCGCTGGCGACCCGGATGGGCGACGCGCAGATCGAGGCGCACACCATCGCCGCCCGGATCTGGACCTTCCTCGCGTTCGCCCTCGACGCGATCGCCATCGCCGGGCAGGCGATCACCGGCCGCGCCCTCGGAGCGGGGGACGACGTCGCCGCCCGGTCGGCGACCGCCCGTATGGTTCTGTGGGGGGTGGTCTGCGGGGTGCTGTTCGGCGTCGCGGTGCTGCTGGCCCGGCCTGTCATACCGGAGATGTTCGGCGCGCGGGGGACGGTCGCCGCCGGGCTGCTGGCCGTGCTGTGGCCGGTGGCGCTGCTCCAGCCGATCGCGGGGGTCGTCTTCGTGCTGGACGGCGTGCTGATCGGCGCCGGAGACCTGCGTTACCTCGCGAAGGCGGGGGTGTGGACGACCCTCGCCTACCTGCCGTTCGCCGCGCTGGCCGGCAGTCTCGTCGGTCTGTGGCTGGCTCTCGGCGCGTGGATGGTCGCGCGGCTCATCACGCTCGCCACCCGCGCGTACGGCCGGGCCTGGCTGGTCACGGGAGCGTGACCGGTGGGTGACCGGCGCGTACGGCCCTCACGGCTCGGCCATCATGGCTCGGTTCTCATGGCTCGGTTCTCGCGGCTCGGTTCTCGCGGCTGACGCTCGAGGACGGCGCGTACGGCGGACGCCCAGGGGCCGGCGCCGACGACCGGCGCTCACAGACGGCGGGCGTCGAGGACGCGCTGCAGGAACTCCCGGGTGCGCGGCTGCTCGGGCGCGGTGAAGATCTGCTCGGGAGCGCCGTGCTCGATCAGCACGCCGCCGTCGAGGAAGCAGACGGTGTCCGCGATGTCGCGGGCGAAGCCCATCTCATGCGTCGCGATGATCATCGTCATCCCCGCCTCCTTCAGCTCGCGGATGACGCCGAGGACCTCGGTGACCAACGTCGGGTCGAGCGCGGAGGTCACCTCGTCGAGCAGCAGCAGGCGCGGCTGGGTGGCCATGGCCCGGATGATCGCGACTCGCTGCTGCTGGCCGCCGGAGAGCCGGTCCGGATACTCCCCCGCCTTGTCCGGCAGCCCGAACCGCTCAAGCAGCTCCCTGGCCTGCGCCTGCGCCTCCTCGCGCCGCACCCCGTGCACCTTGATGGGCGCCAGGGTGATGTTCTCCAGGACGGTCATATGGGGGAACAGGTTGTAGGACTGGAAGACCATGCCGATGCGCCTGCGGGCGGCGTCGGCGTCCGCCCGCACGTTGGTGATCTCTGTGCCGTCGAGATGGATCGCGCCGTCGTCCACCGTCTCCAGCAGGTTGACGCAGCGCAGCAGGGTCGACTTGCCCGAGCCGGAGGCCCCGATGAGGCAGACCACCTCGTGCGGGGCCACCTCCAGGTCGATCCCGCGCAGCACGCTGTGCTGGTGGTAGTTCTTCCAGACGCCGTCGACCGTGAGCAGGCTCATCCGCGCCCTCCTCCCGCCTGTCGCCGGGCCGTGCGCTCCGCCAGGTGGTCGGTGAAGCGGGCCATCGGCACCGTAAGGGCGATGAACAGCACCGCCGAGCACAGATAAGGGGTGTAGTTGAAGGCCATCGCCGTGTGGATCGAAGCCTGTCGCAGCGCGTCCAGCGGGCCGAGGAGGGCGACGAGCGCGGTGTCCTTCTGCAGCGAGGTGAAGTCGTTGAGCAGCGGCGGGATCACCCGGCGGACGGCCTGCGGGAGCACCACGTGGCGCATCGTCTGCCCGTGCGTGAGCGCCAGTGAGCGGGCCGCCGCCCACTGGCTCGGGTGGACCGACTCGATGCCCGAACGGAAGACCTCCGCGACGTACGCGCCGTACGACAGCACGAGCGCGATGAGGCCCAGCGTGACGGGATCGTTCGGAGCGCCCTGGAGCTGGAGCGCCGGAATGCCGAAGCCGACCAGATAGATGAGCAGGATGACCGGGATGCCGCGGAAGACGTCCGTGTACAGCACCGCCACCGCCCGCAGCGGGAAGAACACCGGTGAGCGCAGGCCGCGCACGAGCGCCACGGCGAGACCCAGCGCGAGGATGAGCACCTCGGCGATCAAGAAGATCTTGATGTTGAGCAGGAAGCCCCGCAGGACGTCGGGGAGCGCCTCCATCGCCGCGGCCGGGCTGAAGAACGTCTCCCGCACCCGCGGCCAGCCCGGTGACGCGGTCACCACGACCACGGCGATCACCACGACGACGAGGGTGGAGGCGGTGGCGATCGAGACCGAGCGCCGGGCCCGCCCCCGCAGCTCCGCCTCGCGGTGGATCTGCCGCTCGCTCTTCACCCAGACCGGTGACGGCCCCTCGGTCACTTCAGCTCCGGCGCGCCGGCGCTGGAGGTCAGCCACTGGCTCTCGATCTTGGCGAGATCGCCGGAGGACTTCAGCTCGCCGAGCGCCTTGTCGACGCAGCTCACCAGGGCGCTGCCCTTCTGGAACAGCAGGCCGAACTCCTCGGGCGTGCCACCGGTCGCGGCGAACTGGCCCACGATCGTGGAGCCCTTGATCTGGGCGGCCGTGACGTAGAAGGCGGTCGGCAGGTCCACCACGATGGCGTCGATCTGCTTGTTCTTCAGCGCGCTGATCGCGTCGACCTGCTGGTTGAACACGCTCGGGTCGGTAGTGGGCTGGATCACCTGCCGGACGGCCTGCAGCGCCGTGGTGGCCGCCTGCACGCCGATCTTCGCGCTCTTGAGCTCGGCCAGGCTCGCCGCCTTGGCGAACTTCGAGCCCTCCAGCGCGACCACACCCTGCTTCACGGTGTAGTAGCCGTCGCTGAAGTCCACGGCCTTCTGCCGCTCCGGGGTGATCGAGATCTGGTTGACGTCGAAGTCGAACTTCTTCGGCCCCGGCGCGAAGGACGAGTCGAACGGCACGACGGTCCAGGTCACCTGGTCCTTGGTGAAGCCCATCCGGTCCGCGACCGCGTACGCGACGGCGCTCTCGAAGCCCTGCCCGTTGCCGGGGTCGTCATCCTTGAACCACGGCTCGTAGGCCGGCTTGTCGGTCCCGATCGTCAGCTTGCCGGCGGTCAGGACGGGGAGAGCGTCCTTCGCGCACGTGTCGGCGGACGCGCCGGCCGAGCCCGCCGGGCTGGCGGCGGTGGAGGTGTCTGACGCCGGGGCGCAGGCCGCGACCGCCAGCGCGAGGGCACCGAACGCGGCCAGCAAGAGAGAGGGACGGGCCATCACAGCCTCCAACGGGGGTTGTTACCACGAAATCCGTGCAACGGGATGGCAGAATACTAGCGTTTCGCAATACCCGTGTTTACCTGGGGAGATTGTCCCCTTCTCCGTCGGCGCCTCGTGGCCGCGGCCGTCCCCGGAACGCCGGCATGCGAAGGGCCCCTCCCCGGAGTGGGGAGGGGCCCTCGTGAGGATCGCCCCGTACGGAACGTCAGCCGGCGACGACCTCGATGTCGACGTTGGCCGAGACCTCGGGGTGCAGACGGACGCTGACCCTGTGGGCGCCGACGCTCTTGATCGCGTTGTTGATCACGATGCGGCGGCGGTCGAGCTGGGGACCGCCCGCGGCCTTGACCGCGTCGGCGATGTCGCCCGTGGTGACCGAACCGAACAGGCGGCCGGACTCGCCGGCGCGCGTCTTCAGGACGACCTTGAGGCCGCCGAGCTGACCGGCGATCTCCTTGGCGGAGCCCACATCCCGGATCTCGCGCGCGTCACGCGCCTTCTTGATCGAGGAGATCTGGGTCTCGGCGCCACGGGTCCACCGGATGGCGAAGCCACGCGGGATGAGGTAGTTACGGCCGTAGCCGTCCTTGACCTCGACGACGTCACCGGGAGCGCCGAGACCGGAGACCTCATTCGTGAGGATGAGCTTCATGTCGTGAGTCTCCTTTCCTAGCGCGCCGTGCTCGTGTACGGCAGCAGGGCCATCTCACGGGCGTTCTTGATAGCGGTCGCCACGTCGCGCTGGTGCTGGGTGCAGTTGCCCGTCACCCGGCGGGCACGGATCTTGCCGCGGTCGGAGATGAACTTCCGCAGCAGCGCCGTGTCCTTGTAGTCGACGTAGGAGATCTTGTCGTGGCAGAAAAGGCAAACCTTCTTCTTCGGTTTGCGAATCGCCGGCTTGGCCATCGTGGTGCTCCTTTCAGAGCCCCGCCATACGCGGGAATGGTCGCTCGGATTGACTTGTGGTTGGGGTGGGACGAGAAGGAGTGGACTAGAAGGGCGGTTCGTCGCTGAAGTCGCCGCCGAAACCGCCACCGCCGCCGCCACCGCCGCCCTGGGGGCCGCCGAAGCCGCCTCCACCGGCGTTGTAGCCGCCCTGCGGGGCGGGAGCCGCGGACGCCCACGGGTCATTGGCCGGACCGCCGCCGAACCCGCCGCCACCGCCGCCGCCCTGGCGAGCGGTCTTGTTGACCTTCGCCGTGGCGTTGCGGAGGGAGGGGCCGACCTCGTCGACCTCGACCTCGTAGACCGTGCGCTTCTCGCCTTCCTTGGTCTCGTACGACCGTTGGCGCAGCCGTCCCTGCACGATCACCCGCATGCCGCGCTGGAGGCTCTCGGCGACGTTCTCCGCCGCCTGCCGCCACACGTTGCAGGTGAGGAACAGGCCCTCGCCGTCTTTCCACTCGTTGGTCGTCTTGTCCAGAAACCGCGGAGTGGATGCGATGCGGAACCGGGCCACGGCTTGCCCCGTCGGGGTGAAGCGCAGCTCCGGGTCGTCGACAAGGTTGCCGACGATGGTGATCTGTGTGTCGCCTGCTGCCATCGGTCGCTTTCGCCTTCCTATCCCGTCAGCTCAGCCGTCAAGGGCTCAGAGTACGGCCCTCGCCCGACAAAAGCGCCGGGGTCGCGGGACTCAGTGGAGCTCGGGACGGATGACCTTGGTGCGGAGGATGCCCTCGTTCAGGTTGAGCTGGCGGTCCAGCTCCTTCACGGTGGCGGGCTCGGCGCTCAGGTCGACGACGGCGTAGATGCCCTCGGACTTCTTGGCGATGTCGTAGGACAGCCGGCGGCGTCCCCAGACGTCGACCTTCTCCACGGTGCCGCCGTCGTTGCGGACGACAGCGAGGAACTGGTCGATCGAGGGCTGCACGGTGCGCTCGTCAAGCGACGGGTCGAGGATGACCATCATCTCGTAGCGACGCATGTGGGATCCAACCTCCTCTGGACTTTTGCGGTCACGACACCTTGCCGTGACAGGAGGGTCTGCGTGGGGCGGGCTCCGAAGCTCCCGGCCCATACCAGACGCAGTCGAACAAGGCTACCAGCCACTTGGCCGTGCGCCGCCCGGAGGGCGAGACTGGGAGGTGAGAGGGGGTGGCCGTCATGCGACACGCCATCGGCCGCGCGACCCGGCCGCGCTTCAACCTCACCCTGAACACCGACGGCAGACCGCATCCGCTGGAGAACGCGCTGGCGGTCGCCACGCTCGTCCTCGGGATCGCGGCGTTCGCCACGGGATTCGTGGTCAGAGCACACATGTTCGCCGCGTGGGTGGGGGCGATCGGATTCTGCGGCGGTCTCTACGCGCAGTTCGTGTCGTCGACGACCCCGCAGCGCAGCCTCATCATCGTCGGCGTCGTGGGGTCGTTCGTCGGGCTCGCGCTGGGGATCGCGCACGGGGGCTTCGTCCCGGCGCCGTGAGTGGCAGGCCGAGGGCCCGCTGGGGTGAAGCTCTTGCGGGGTGGAGCCGGTGCGGTGCCTCGATCCCGCGCGGGCTTCCTGTGGAAGCCCCGTCCCGCGCGGGCGCCGGCAGCCTGGACGGCGGCGTCAACCCCCGATGTGCAGATCCACGCCGAGGAGCACGAGGAACCACAGGAAGATGGCCAGCAGGGCCTGGGCGATCTGCTTGAGCAGGGTCGGGGTGAGGTAGTGGTGGGACCAGGCCACGTAAAGGCCGACCAGGATGTAGATGAGAAGGAGGAAACTCCCTAACCGATATCGCATGCTCGTCTCCTTGTATCATCGGGCGCGCGGGTCGCAGGGCGCGTGCCATGGCGACTGCCCACGCGCGCCCTCTTGAAACGCTCTTGGAGAGCGCCTAAGGTTCGCCCTCCATGCCCGCGAGCCGTCCTGCGTGTGTGGCGAGTGAACCGTGATTCACGAAGGAGCGCAATGGACAGGACCTTCCGGATCGGCGCCCACGTCGGCCAGGACGACCCGCTCGCGGACGCGACGGCCAGGAACGCCGACGTCGTGCAGTTCTTCCTCGGCGACCCACAGGGGTGGAAGAGCCCGGTCCTGCCCGCGTCCGCCGACGCGCTGCGGGAGTCGGAGGTCGACGTCTACGTCCACGCGCCGTACGTCATCAACGTGGCCACGGCGAACAACCGGATCCGCATCCCCAGCCGCAAGCTCCTCGACGGCCAGCTCAAGGCCGCCGCCTCGCTGGGAGCGAAGGGCCTGATCGTGCACGGCGGCCACGTGAACGCCGGCGACGACCCGCAGGTCGGCTTCGACAACTGGCGCAAGGTCTTCGAACGCACCGAATGCCCCATTCCGGTGCTGATCGAGAACACGGCGGGCGGCGGCAACGCCATGGCGCGCAAGCTCGACCGCATCGCCCGCCTGTGGGAGGCGGTCAACGCGGGGGCGAAGGACGCCTCGGTCATCGGCTTCTGCCTCGACACGTGCCACTTCCACGCGGGCGGCGAGGAGCTCCTGGGCATCGTCGACCGGGTGAAGGCGATCACCGGCAGGATCGACCTGGTCCACTGCAACGACTCGCGGGACGCCTTCGACTCGGGGGCCGACCGGCACGCCAACATCGGCGCCGGCCAGATCGACGCGGAGGTCATCGTGGAGGTGTGCCGGGCCGCCGGAGCGCCGATCGTGGTGGAGACGCCGTTCGAGGGCCAGGCCGACGACATCGCGTTCCTGCGCAAGCACCTCTAGTTGTCCACAGGCTGTGGAGAAATCTCTGGATTGGCGGCCTCACGAAGCGGGTATGGACTCTGCTTCAACCGGCTCGTCCTCAACCTCCCGGCGCGGCCGGGTGCTCCGCCACAGCTGGACGAACGACACGACGGCGGCGGCGAGCATGGCGAGGTTGCGTACGACCAGCACGAGGGTTCCCGGGAGCTCGCCGCTCCAGCCGTAGTCCTCCTCGACCCAGGGATACATGATCCCGGTGAGCAGGCAGGCGGCCAGCACCAGCCAGGCGGCCGGCCGCTGGTCCGGGCCCGGCTCCCGCCGTACGGACAGCACGACGGCGGCCACGCCGGCCAGCCAGATCAGGTACTGCGGCGACAGCACCCTGCTCGTGAGCACGAGCAGCAGCACGGTGGTCAGCGCCGCGTCGTAGAACGACCGCGGGGTCGGCTTGGCCCGCAGCCACCACAGCGCCATCAGCACCAGCGCGACCGGCGTCGCGATCAGGCTCACCCGCTCGGCGACCTCCACTCCGCTCCCGACGGCCTCCATCGCGCCGTGCTGGTAATTCGTGAAGCCGTCCCACCAGCCGAGGGCCCGTGCCAGCGCGAACGGCGTGGCCGCGAGCGACTCGATCTGCAGCCCCCGCTCCTGCTGGGCGGTCACGAAGTCGAGCGCGTGCGGCATGACCAGGGCGGCCACGGCAGACCCGACAAGGGTGACGGTGAGCGTGGACCCGCCGGCGGTCAGCAGCTCCCGCCACCTCCGCAGGCCGGTGAGCAGCGCGATCGGCCAGACCTTCACCAGCAGGCCGATCCCGATCAGCGACCCGCGCACGGCCGGGTCGGCGGAGACGGTGAGCGCCATGACCGCGACCAGCGTCACCATCAGGTCGTAGCGGGAGATCAGCACGGGCCCGAGCAGCGCCGCGCCCACGACCCAGGCCCACATCCCCGTACGGCTGCCGTCCCCCTCGGGGGAACGGGTGGAAAACCGCCACAGCAGCAGAAGGATCGCCAGGTCGCACAGCAGGGCGAGCAGGTAGAAGGCGGTGTGGTAGTCCCACGGCAGCAGGCGTGGCGCGAGCATCGGCAGCGCGGCGAACGGCGGGTACTGCCACTTGTCGTCACCGTGGGGGAACTCCCCGCGCAGCAGGACGTCCGACCAGTCGTGGTACAGCGAGATGTCGTTCGTGAAGGAGTCGCTGTGCCCCACAGGGAGGACCTGGGTCGCCACCAGGAACAGCACGGCCCGGCTGAGCACCCACACCAGCAGCGCCGGCCAGACAGGTCTGCGTCGCACCTGTGCCTCCCCCTCATGTCCACAGCCGGATCGGACCGCGCGTCCACACAAGGCTAGGGCCCTGGACACCGAGCCGGACACCCGGCGAGGGGCGCAAAGCCGCGCGGGAAATCCGATGAAAGATTCACAGCCGCGCGAGGCTCAAGGGCCCCTCGCACGGCTTCACACGGCGGCGTCGGACGGCGCTCATGAGCCGTGCGCGTCCGAGCGCGGTCATGCGGCCGTGCGCGCGCGCCCCAGCCGCATGACGATCCTGTCCTTCGCGTTGTCGAACACCCCGCCCGACTGGTCGTCGATCCCGTCCTGGCGTACGACGTCGCCGTCGGGCCGCAGGATGTCCCGCACCACCAGCGCCATCAGGACGACGACCGTGAGAGCCCGCGCCCACATCGACAGGAAGTACGGCGTGTCCCCGATGCCGAGGGCGGCGTTCGCCGGGTCACGGCTGACCAGGTAGAGCCAGATCGAGAAGAAGTACCAGCATTCGGCGGCCTGCCAGGCCAGCAGCGCCCCCCACCTCGGCCGGGCCAGCACCGCGAACGGGATCAGCCACAGGACGTACTGCGGCGACCAGACCTTGTTCGTGATCATGAAGGCGGCGAGCGCGAGGAAGCAGAGCTGCATCAGCCGCGGCCGGCGCGGCGCGAGCAGTGCCAGCGCGGCGACGCCCAGCAGCAGGATCGCGAGGGCGGCCATCGCCATCGTGTTGAGCTTGCCGGAGTCGGCGAGCACACCGATCTGCTTCATCTGGAAGAAGAACCACAGCCCGCCCCAGTCGGCGCCGCGCTCGCTGCTGAAGGCGTAGAAGCGTTTCCAGCCCTCGAAGTTGATCAGCATGACCGGCACGTTCACCAGCAGCCACGTGAGCGCGGCGGCGGCCACGGTCTTCAGGAACGGCACCCACTTGGCGGTCCGCACGGTGAGCAGGAACAACGCGCCGAAGAACATCAGCGGGTAGAACTTGGTCGCCACGGCCAGCGCGAGCAGGGCTCCGGCGAGGTACTGCCGCTCACGGGACCAGGCCAGCAGCCCGCCGAGGGCGAGGGCGCCGGCGGCGAGGTCCCAGTTGATGTAGGCGCACAGGATGACGGCCGGGCCGACGGCGTACCGGAGGGCGTCCCAGCGGCGGGACGGCCCGGCGAGGGCGGCCATGACCAGCACCCCGATGACCAGCGAGATTCCCATCAGGGCCACGGTGACGTCGTAGAACACGACGCCGTCGCCGTGCGAGACCCGCCGGGCGAGCTCCATGATCCCGCCGATGCCCACCGGATACTCGACGGGGTAGTCGACGTACGGGATCTTGCCCTCGTTGAGGTGCTCCATCCAGTACAGGGGATAGATGTCGGTGTAGCAGAAGTGGGTGAACTGCCCCGGGCCGCCGTTCCAGACGCCTCCGAACCTGCAGGGATACTTCCACAGGTAGGCGAGGACGGCGCCAAGTCCCGCGAGGAGCCCGAGAGGCAGGTACGGCACCGCGCGCCGGGCGACCTCGGGCAGAGGGCCGGAGGAGTTCGTGGTCCGGGTCGTCATGGTCGGTATTGCATCACCTGGGCGGCCGGGTTGGCGACCTTCGCCCCCGGAACGGTGGCGCGGCGGGCGTTTCGGTGTGTCGCGAACCATGCCCGATCGCGCGGACCCACCCGGACCGTGCCGACCTTCCGCGTGCCGCGAACCGTGCCGGATCGCGCGGGCCCGCCGGATGCACGAGAGGGCCCGCGGCGATCTCCGCGGGCCCTCTCTGCCGAGCAGACGCTACGGCGCTCCGGTGGTGCTCCGGTTGCCCGCCCCGGACGGCGCCGTGGTCACCGGGGTGGAGGCGGGCCCGGTGTCGCCCAGTGGGTCGTCGCCGCCACCCGGCTGGCTGTTGTCCAGATCCAGGCCGGCGCCGTCATCGCCACCGCCACCGCACGACAGGTCGCCGGGAAGGCACTGCTGCGGGTCGCCACCCGGACCGGGCGGGAAGTCGGTCGGGAAGACGTCGGTCGGCGTCGGGCTCGGAGTCGGCGTGGGGCTCGGCACGATGTTCTCCGGGGTGCCGATACCGGCCTTGGGCGGGAATTCCTTGACCGGCCTGTTCGCCAGGGCGGCCATCATGAAGGTGCGCCAGATCGTGGTCGGCGCGTCGGCACCCTGGATGTTGCCCAGCGACACCTCCTTGGACGTCGTGTACGGGTTGTTGGGGCCGTACTTCTTGTCCGGCTTGTCGGCCCAGCGGTCCTCGGGGCAGTGGGAGTCCCGCGGCGGCACGACCTTGCCGCTCTTGGTCACGCACTCTTCCTTGTACATACCGACGGCCGTGGACAGTTGCGGGGTGAAACCGACGAACCAGGCTTCCTTGTTTTCGTTGTTGGTGCCGGTCTTGCCGGCGGCCGGGCGGCCGATGCCCCTGCCCGCCGCCGTGCCGACCTTGAGGACCTGCTCCATCGCGGTCACGGCGTCGGCCGCCGACTCGGGCGAGATGACCTGACGGACGTCCTTCATCTCCGGGAAGACGACCGTCTTGCCCCGCTTCACCTCCTGGATCACGTGGTAGTCCGCGTGTTTGCCCTGGTTCGCGAAGATCGAATAGCCGGCGGCCTGCTCGACCGGCGTGACGCCGACGCTGCCGATGGCGAGCTGGAAGCTGTGGCCCTGCTTGTCGTCCTCCTCCAGCGCCGCCTTGCTGATGCCCGCGCCCTCGGCGACGGACCGCACGTCGTCCAGCTTGCCCGGCAGCGCGTACGCCATGGAGGCGAAGGCCGTGTTGATCGAGTGCGCGGTGGCGTAGGTGACGTCGATCGCCGCGGGGACGTGCTCGTCATTGGTGATCGGCTTGGTTCCCGGCAGCGGGTCCGGCATGGTCTTCGTGCCCGGGACCCAGCTGTTGAGGCTGTAGCCCGCGTCCAGCCACGCCGCCAGGACGTACGGCTTGAAGGCGGAGGCCGCCTGCTTGCGTGAGTCGAACGGCTCGTTCCAGGGGTCGCTGATGTAGTCGTCGCCGCCGTAGAAGGCGACGACACGCCCGTTGGCGGGGTCCACGGCGGCCAGGCCGGCGTGGAACTCCTTCGACATGTTGGAGGTGGTGGCCTTGACGGCGGTCTGGGCGGCCACCATGAGCTTCTTGTCGAAGGTCGTGACGATCGAGTAGCCGCCGGACTTGATCTGCTCCAGACTGAGGTTCCGCCGGCTGGCCAGCTCTTTGAGCGCCTCGGTGAGCATGTAGCCCTTGAGACCGCCGAACTCCTCCGACACCTTCTGGGCCTTCGGCTTGGGGAACTTGGCCGTGGCGGCGAGGTTCGGATACTTGAGCTTCCCCTTGTCGTCGGTCATCTGGGCCATGCCACCGATGACGTAGGTGAACCGCTCCTGCGTCGGCGCGAAGTCGCCCTTCTTCTCCGCGGCGTCGAAGTTGCCCGGCTGCTGGATGCGGCCGGCGAGATAGGCGCCCTGCGCCACGGTCAGGTTCTTGGCATGAGTGTGGAAGAACTCCATGGCGGCCGCTTCGATGCCGTAGGTGTTGCGGCCGAAGGGGACGGTGTTCAGGTAGTACTCGAGGACCTTGTTCTTGGACCACTCCTTGTCGAGCTTGACCGCGATGAAGATCTCCTTGACCTTCCGCTTGATCGTCTGCTCGCTGCTGAGGCCCTGGAAGTACTTGCGGGCCATCTGCTGGGTGATCGTGGAGCCGCCCTGCGTCTGCTGGCCGGTGGCCGTCATCCACACCGACCGGGTGAGGCCGCCGAGATCGATTCCGGAGTCCTGGTAGAAGCTCCGGTTCTCGGCCGCGATCACCGCGTCCCGCACGTGCTGGGGCACCTTGTCGATCGTGACGGCGACCCGCTTGGTGCCGAGCCGCGCCAGGACCTGGCCGTCGCGATAGTAGAAGGTGCTCCCCTGGGCCGTCGCCTCCTCCTGCGCGTCCCGCTCCGACGGCAGGCTCGTGTTCGCGTACGCCACGGCGATCATGCCGAAGACGCCCGCCGCGAGCACGACGAAGGCCGCCACGACGATCTTCCAGCTCGGGAGGAACCGCTTCCAGCCCTCACGCCGGGGCTTGCTGTCGTCATCGAAGTCGTCAGGATCGCGGGGGTCGCGAGGACCTCGGCCGCCCGGCCCTCCAGGGCCCTCGGGGCCTCCGGGACCACCGGGACCGCCGCGTCCCCGGGAGCCACGACCGGGCGCGGCCCTGCGGCGGCGGCCACCCGCCGCCGGTGCCGACTCGGTGTTCTGCGCGTCCTGCTCGCGGCGACGGCCGCCGCCCGGCGCCGGCATGCCCAGCGCCTGCGTCCGCTCCTCGCCACCTTGCCCTCTGGAGCCGCCCGGGCCACCCGGCCCGGCGGGAGCGCCGGGACCCCCGGGAGCGCCCGCGTACCGCGGGTCGCGGCCGGGATCGGCGCCGCGCTCCGGCTGCCGCGGCCGGCCGGGGCCCTGTGGCGCGGGGGGTACGGCGCCCATCGACGCCGTGTCCTCGAACGCGGCCTCCCGGCGGCGCGGGTCCGGGGCGCCCTGCCGTACGGGGCCGGAGGCGGCACGCGGAGGCGCCGCGGGGGGGCGGGCGGGCTGATTGCCCCATCCCGGTGGAGGCTGCTGCCGTCCCTGGCCGGGGTCACCGTACTCGTCGGACTCCGGGGGCGTGCGACGCCGGCGCCCAGGGCGGGCTGATCCACCGGAGCCCGAGTGGTCCTCGGGACGGCCGGTCGGCTCCGGTCCGTAGCTGCTGTAAGTCACGCGTCCTCGTCAGATGTTCGGGGAATTCGTCGACATCGGCCTGGGGCCGGTAGGCGTGGCGCCTCCTGGAGGGAACGTCGCCCCTACGGGGAGGAGCCAGGGGGATCGGCTGTTCCGAGGACGAACGAGACCGCCAGATGGTTCCAGGAACAACCTTGACAGACCTCGACCACGTAGACCCTGAATTCGGCGTATTCCCGTGCCATCTCGGGAAGATCAGCGGTCGTTTTCACCTGGCCCGCGACACGTCCCAGTTCGTCCCCATACACATACGTGACGTTGGTCACGTTCCGATGCTCACAGATGGGGCAGCAGCGCGTCGTCGGCTCGCCGTGGAACCGGGCCGCCCGCAACAGGTAGGGGTGAGCGTCACACACGTCCCGCGCCCGCATGCGGCCCGCGCGGATCGACTGGATCGCCGCCCGCTTGGCGAGGGCGTAATCCACGACCGCCCGCTGTGACCACATGTGGCCCAGATTACGACCCTTTGCCAAATGATGGCCAACTATTGACACGTTGCGCGATATGACAGCGCGACGTATTCTGCCGATGTATCGGCTCGATACATCGGCCAGGCACAGGGGGTGGTTCCAGTGACGAGCTCTCGTGGAGGCGTGCTGGAGCTCGCCGTGCTGGGATCCCTGAACGAGACTCCCCTGCACGGCTACGAACTGCGCAAACGGCTCAACACGCTCCTCGGCATGTTCCGCGCTTTCTCCTACGGCTCGCTGTATCCCTGTCTGCGGGGTCTTCTCAACGACGGCCTCATCGTCGAGGAGGAGCCTCCGGAGGACACCGTGCTCGGCCGGCGATCGAAGATCGTCTACCGGCTGACCGCGGAGGGTAAGGAGCGGTTGCAGGAGCTGCTGAGCCAGTCAGGTCCGTCCGCCTGGGAGGACGAGAGCTTCGGCATCCGTTTCGCGTTCTTCCGCCATACCGAGGCGGAGGTGCGGCTGCGCATCCTCGAAGGACGCCGCAGCCGTCTCGAGGAGCGCCTGGAACGGGTCCGTACGGCTCTCGCCCGCACGAGGGAACGGCTGGACGACTACACGCTCGAGCTTCAGCGTCACGGCCTGGAGTCGGTCGAGCGCGAGGTCCGATGGCTGAACGAACTGATCGACTCCGAGCGGCGGGGCGGCACGGCGGGTTCCGCCGGGCCCGGCGCCTCTCGGGGACCGGCGCAGGCCGATGAGGAAACGACTCTCAGGGCGCAGGCGCCCGAGGCAGATAAGTAAAGGAGCGAGTGCCATGGGTTCGGTGCGCGTAGCCATCGTCGGTGTGGGCAACTGCGCGGCGTCGCTGGTGCAGGGCGTCCACTACTACAAGGACGCGGATCCGGGCAGCCGGGTGCCGGGCCTGATGCACGTGCGATTCGGTGAGTACCACGTCGGCGACGTCGAGTTCGTCGCCGCCTTCGACGTGGACGCCAAGAAGGTCGGCCGCGACCTGTCGGAGGCGATCGTCGCCTCCGAGAACAACACGATCAAAATCACTGACGTGCCGCCCCTGGGCGTGACCGTGCAGCGCGGGCCCACGTTCGACGGTCTCGGCGAGTACTACCGCGAGATCATCGAGGAGTCCGACGAGGAGCCGGTGGACGTGGTCCAGGCGCTCAGGGACGCGCGGGTCGACGTGCTCGTGTCGTACCTGCCCGTGGGCTCCGAGGAGGCCGACCGCTTCTACGCGCAGTGCGCCATCGACGCGCGTGTGGCCTTCGTCAACGCCCTGCCCGTCTTCATCGCCTCCGACCCCGCGTGGGCCGCGAAGTTCACCGAGGCCGGGGTGCCGATCGTGGGCGACGACATCAAGTCGCAGGTCGGCGCCACGATCACGCACCGGGTGATGGCGAAGCTGTTCGAGGACCGCGGCGTGGAGCTGCTGCGCACCTACCAGCTCAACTTCGGCGGCAACATGGACTTCATGAACATGCTGGAGCGCAAGCGCCTCCAGTCCAAGAAGATCTCCAAGACGCAGTCGGTGACCTCCCAGATCCCGCACGAGATGGCCAGGGCCGACGTGCACATCGGCCCGTCGGACCACGTGCCGTGGCTGGACGACCGCAAGTGGGCGTACGTCCGCCTGGAGGGCAGGTCGTTCGGCGACACCCCGCTGAACCTGGAGTACAAGCTCGAGGTGTGGGACTCGCCCAACTCCGCCGGCATCATCATCGACGCCGTCCGCGCCGCCAAGATCGCGCTCGACCGGGGCATCGGCGGGCCGCTGCTGTCGCCCTCGTCGTACTTCATGAAGTCGCCGCCGGAGCAGTACTCCGACGACGAGGCCCGCGACGCCGTCGAGAAGTACATCAACGGCGACGTCGAGCGGTAGCCCTCACCGTCCCGCAGGCGAACGGGTGATCCCGCTCCCCGCCGTGACCACGAGCCCCGGTTCCCTGCGAGCCGGGGCTGTCGCGTTCACGGGCCCGGGCGTGAGCCCGGTTCCGTACGAGCGAGGGCCGGCGCGTTCACGGGCCCGGACGTGCCGCGACGGGAAGCTCCGCCGGGTCGGCCACCGGCCAGGCCAGCGGGTCCGCCCCGAGCGCGGTGAGGAGCGGCACCTGTTCCCTGGCCCACGGGGAGATCGGCATCTCGCCGCTCATCACCTCGTCGGCGAACGTCTTCCAGGGCATCCACCGCACCGCGCCCACCTCGTCGGCGTTCGGCACGGCGTCGTGCGCCACCAGCACCCGGTAGACGGGGCAGAGTTCGTTCTCCACCATCCCGTTGTCCATCACCGCCCGGTAGGAGAAGCGCGGCAGGATGAGGTCGACCGCGTCGACGCGCAGCCCGAGCTCGTAGGAGAGCCGGCGCACCACGGCCGACGCGAGCGGCTCGCCGGGCAGGGGGTGCCCGCAGCAGCTGTTGGTCCAGGCGTCGGGCCAGGTGAGCTTGGTCCCCGCGCGCCTGGACAGCAGCACGCGGCCGTCCCGGTCGAACACGTAGCTGGAGAAAGCGAGGTGCAGGGGGGTGTCGCCGCCGTGCACGGTGGACTTGGGCGCGGTGCCGATCGGGTTGCCCTCGCCGTCGACAAGCACCACGTGTTCCTCGGAGGTCACCCTCCGAGAGTACGTGATCATGTCGGTTCTCACCTGCCCCGCCCCGGATCCGCCGGCGCCGCCTCCCCCCTCCCGGCAGGGAACGCGGTGCTCACCAGGCCGGCAGCGCCTCCGGCGCCCTTCGGCCGGACGCCACCCTGCCAGGGGCATGCCAGGGTTCGCCCGGATGCCGCCCGGCGGCCCCCCGCGTAGGCTGTCGCCGTGTCATTCGCCTCTGATCTGCGCGCCGTCCTGGAGGGCCGGGACTTCCGGCGGCTGTTCGGGACCCGCCTGGTCTCGCAGTTCTCCGACGGGATCTTCCAGTTCGCCGTAACCGGCTACGCCGTGTTCAGCCCCGAGCGGCAGGCGACGGCGACCGAGATCGCGGCGGGCATGGCGGTGCTGCTCCTGCCGTACAGCATCCTGGGGCCCTTCGTCGGAGTCTTCATCGACCGCTGGTCGAGGCGTCAGATCCTCGTCATCGCACCCGTCGTGCGCGGGGCGCTGCTGCTGGTCGCGGCCGCCCTCGTCGCGGCGGGCGCCCCCGACGGCGCGTTCTACGCGGCGGCGCTCGGCGTCCTGGGCGTGAACCGGTTCTTCCTGGCGGCGCTCAGCGCGTCGCTCCCGCACGTGGTGCCGGCCGAGCGGCTCATGATGGCCAACGCGGTGACGCCGACCTCGGGGACGGTCGTCACGTTCGTCGGCGCCGGCGCCGGCCTCGTGCTGCGCCTGGTCTTCGGCTCTGGTGACGGCGGCACCGCGGTCCTGCTGATCGGCTCGGGGCTGGTCTTCGGGCTGAGCGCGCTGATCGCGCGCACCATGGACCGGGGGCTGCTGGGCCCCGCCTACGACCCGGCGCGCCCGCAGGCACGCGAGGCCGTACGGCACGTGCTGAGCGGCCTCGTCGACGGCGCGCGGCACCTCGCGCACCTGAGGAACGCGGCCGCGGCCCTCGGCGGCATGGCCACCCACCGGCTCCTGTACGGCACGACGCTGGCGGCGGTCGTCATGCTCTACCGCTACTACTTCACGACCAACACCGAGGACGCGCTGCGGGGCATCGCCATGGTGCTCGCCACGTCCGGCGCCGGCTTCTTCGCCGCGATGCTCGTCACCCCCTGGGCGACCGAGCGGGTCCGGATCGAGAAGTGGATCCCCTCCATGCTCGTCACCTGCGGAGTTCTGGGGTTCCTGCTCTGCGCGACGTTCCAGGAGTGGGCGTTCATGGTCGCCGGCTTCGTGCTGGGGGTCGCCGGGCAGAGCGTGAAGATCTGTGCGGACACGGTGGTGCAGCGCGACGTCGCCGACGCCTACCTCGGCCGGGTCTTCTCCCTGTACGACATGCTCTTCAACGGGATGACCGTCCTGGGCGCCGTACTCGCGGCGGCGCTCCTGCCCCCGAACGGCAAGTCCTATATGGCCCTGTCCGTGATCGCGGGAGGCTACCTGCTCGGCGCGGTGATCTACTGGCTCGTCGTCTCGGGTAACGCCCGCCAGCCCGCCGTCGCGACCGAGTAACCGCGCGCCGAGGCGGCCCGGCGGGGCCCGGCACCGGTGCCGTTCAGCGGAGGAACGCCAGCGCTCGCCCGGCCACCACCGCGGCTGTTCTGCCTTCCGGGCCGAAGTGGTTGAGACCCTCCAGGGTCTCCAGGACGACCTCGGGAAGCGTGTCGCGCAGGGCGGCGCAGTTGGCCCTGGTCGCGGCGGGGCTGCGGCTGCCGACAAGGATCAGCACCGGCACCCTGACGGCGGCGTACTCGGGCAGCCGCCCGTACTGGGCCGCCACCTGCTCGTGCTCGGCCAGGTTGGGTTCGAGCAGGCTCCGCCAGGTCGGCCCGCGGAAAACGACACGGAGCACCAGGCGCAGGTACCAGTCCGGCATCTTGGTCATGAAAGGCGGTGCGCCTCCCGAACCGCGGATGAAATGGATGAACGCTCCATAGGGATCACCCGCGGCGAGGCGTTCACGGTAGGGCGCCATCCAGGCGGTCGGCTCGGGCTGGGCGATGACGCCGGGTTCGTAGACGGCGACGCGGTCGAAGACCTGGAACGCGCGAGCGGTCTCCATGACGACCAGGCCGCCGAAGCTGTGACCAACCGCCAGCCGCGCCCCTGTCTGCTTCTGGACGGCGATCAGGTCTTCCACCTCCTTGGCGAGGCTGTAGCCGGGCCCTTGGGGGCCGCTGGCGCCACGCCCGCGCCGGTCGACCACGTGCACGGTGAAGTCTCCGGCCAGCGCGGTGGCCAGCGGCAGATAGTGCTCGGCGGTGCGGTTGGCGCCGCCCACGAGAAGGAGGCCGGGGCCGGATCCCATGCTCAGGTAGCTGATCGGCGTGCCGTCGGCGGAGTGAACGATCGTGCTCATGCGGAAACCTCACGTTCCTTTTCCAGGCGGTCGAACGTCTCCAGCAGCTGGGTGGTGTAGCCGAGCAACCGGTCGTACGGCACGCCGCTCTCGGCCACCACCATGGCCAGCCGGTCTTCCAGCGTCCGGCTCCCCGCGGCCACCAGTTGCGCGCCCCGCTCCGTCAGGCCCAGCCGGCGGCGGTTGCCCCCGGCCGGGTCGGGCCGCACGTCAAGGAGCCCCTCGCCGGCCAGGACGCCGGTCATCCGGCTCACTGACGGCTCGGTGACGCCGAGGTAGTCGGCCAGGACCCTCTGGGTGGAGCCGTCCAGCTCGCCCACCAGGGCCAGAACGAGAAAGCGGCTGTAGGACACGTGGTGCTCGGCCCGCAGGATCCGGTCGGCCGCCCGATCGAGGCGGGCCGTCAGAACGTGCAGGGAGAAGCTCAGGCCGTGTTCCATGCCAAGTAACTTAACATCTCTAACTTAGAGACTGCAAGTTACTGGGAATGCGGAGTTTCACCACCGCACCGGACGTCCTTACGGAGACGCCGTGTGATCAGAGTGATGGCGTCGCAAGGTGACTCGACATGTCACCCGGGGTGACTAGAGGGAGGCCGCGGCGACCATCGCGCCGGTGATCCGCTCGACGTCCGCGGGCTCGCAGGCGTACGGCGGCATCGTGTAGATCAGGCGGCCGAACGGCCGGAGCCAGACCCCGTGCTCCATCACGGCGTGCTGCACCCTCGCCACGTCGACGGGCTCCGTCATCTCGATCACGCCGATGGCGCCGAGCACGCGGACGTCCCGTACGGCCGGCAGCCCCGCCGCCGGCGCCAGGCCCTCGGCCAGCCCGGCCTCGATCCGCTTGACCTCCTCGCGCCAGGGCCGCTCGGCCAGCACGTCCAGGGAGGCGTTCGCCACCGCGGCGGCGAGCGGGTTGCCCATGTAGGTCGGGCCGTGCATCAGCACGCCGATGCCGTCCGCCACCTCCTCGGTGCACAAGGTGGCGGCGAGCGTCATGTAACCGCCGGTCAGCGCCTTGCCCACGCACATGATGTCCGGCCTGATCCCCGCGTGGTCGCAGCCGAACATCTCCCCCGTACGGCCGAAGCCGGTCGCGATCTCGTCGGCGATCAGGAGGACGCCGTGCTCGTCGGCGAGCTCGCGCAGGCGCCGCAGGTACGCCGGGTGGTAGAAGCGCATGCCGCCCGCCCCCTGGACGACCGGCTCGACGATGATCGCGGCCAGCTCGCCCGCGTGCGCGGCCACCAGGGCGGACAGCTCCGCCAGGTAGGCGGCGTCGGGGCTCTCGGGGAGCGTGCCGGGACGGAAGCCGTACCCGCCGGGGGGCAGGGGCGCGAAGACGTGGCCGGGCAGCACGCCGGAGAACAGGTGATGCATGCCGTTCACGGGGTCGCAGACCGACATCGCGCCGAACGTGTCGCCGTGGTAGCCGCCGCGCACGGTCAGCAGCCGCGACCTGCCGGGCCGCCCGGTCGCCGCCGCGTGCTGCAGGGCCATCTTGATCGCCACCTCGACCGCCACCGAGCCGGAGTCGGCGAGGAAGACCCGGCCGAGCCCGGTCATCCCGGCGAGCGTGCGCGCCAGCCGTACGGCGGGCTCGTGGGTGAGGCCGCCGAACATGACGTGGGCCATCGAGCCGAGCTGGTCGCGTACGGCCTGGTCGAGCCTCGGGTGGCGGTAGCCGTGGATGGCCGCCCACCACGACGACATGCCGTCCACGAGCTCACGGCCGTCGGCCAGGGTCAGCCGCACGCCTTCGGCGCCGCGTACGGCGTGGACCGGGACGCCGGACGGCACCGCCGTGTAGGGATGCCACACGTGCTCCCGGTCCAGCCGGAGGATCTCCTCGGCGTCCATCTACGCCGTGATCCCGTTGGCGCGGGCCCAGGCGAGCAGAGCCTCCCTGGCGGCCTCCTTGCCGATCAGCCCCTCGTCCATGCGGATCTCCAGCATGTGCCGGTACGCACGGCCGACCACCGGGCCAGGAGGGACGCCGAGGATCTCCTGGATCTCGTTGCCGTCGAGCTCGGGCCGGATCTTGGCCAGCTCCTCCTCCTCGGCCAGCCGCGAGATGCGCTCCTCAAGCTGGTCGTAGGTCCGCGACAGGGTGGCGGCCTTGCGCTTGTTGCGGGTGGTGCAGTCGGCCCGGGTCAGCTTGTGGAGCCGGTCGAGCAGGTGCCCGGCGTCGCGGACGTACCGGCGGACGGCGCTGTCGGTCCACTCCCCCGTGCCGTACCCGTGGAAGCGCAGGTGCAGCTCGACGAGCTGCGACACGTCGGCCACGACGTCCTTGGGGAACCGCAGCTCGGTCAGCCGCTTCTTGGCCATCTGCGCCCCGACCACCTCGTGGTGGTGGAAGGAGACCCGCCCGCCGGGCTCGTTGCGGCGGGTCTTCGGCTTGCCGACGTCGTGGAGAAGGGCGGCCCAGCGGAGCACGCGGTCGGGCCCCGAGGTCTCCAGCGCGATCGCCTGCTCCAGCACGATGAGCGTGTGCTCGTAGACGTCCTTGTGCCGGTGGTGCTCGTCGATCTCCAGCCGGAGCTTCGGCAGCTCAGGCAGGACGTGGGCGGCGAGCCCGGTGTCCACGAGCAGCGTCAGCCCCTCGCGCGGGTGCTGCCCGCCGATGAGCTTGTCGAGCTCCTCGCGGATCCGCTCGGCGGAGACGATCTCTATGCGACCGGCCATCGCGGTCATCGCCTCGACCGCCTCGGGCGCCACGGTGAACCCGAGCTGGGAGGCGAAGCGCGCCGCGCGCAGCATCCGCAGGGGGTCGTCGCCGAACGACTGCTCGGGGCTCCCCGGCGTCCGCAGCACTTTCGCCGCGAGGTCGGGCAGGCCGCCGTGCGGGTCCTCGAACTCCAGGCCGGGCAGCCGGACCGCCATCGCGTTCACCGCGAAGTCGCGCCGGGCGAGGTCGCCGCCGAGCGTGTCGCCGTACGCCACCTCGGGCTTGCGGGAGGCCGGGTCGTACGACTCGCTGCGGTAGGTGGTGATCTCCAGCAGCCAGCCGTCCTTGCGCACGCCGACGGTGCCGAAGTCGATCCCGATGGTCCAGACGGCGTCCGCCCAGTCCTTGACGATCTCCAGCACCCGTTCGGGCCGGGCGTCCGTCGTCATGTCGAGATCGTTGCCGACGCGGCCGAGGAAGACGTCGCGGACGGAGCCGCCGACAAGGGCCAGCTCATGGCCGTGGGACGCGAACAGCTCGCCGATCTCGTCGGTCACGGGGGCGATGCGGCGGAACAGCTCGCTCACGGCGCGCTGCTGGCCGTCGCTCAGATTTGAAACGGACAAGGCTGGGTAGGTCCTTCGGTCACGGAACAGATTCCCCCCCGATGGCGCTGATGTCACCTGGGGAAGAGACGACACTTAGCGATCACCAGGCCACGGGTCGGTTCGGGGGCGCTGGACGACGCAAGGAGCACACGAGATGAAAGACGCTCTCGCGATTCACCGCTGGCTCCTCGCCCACCAGATCCACCATGAGATCGTACGTCTTCCTCGCCCTTTGACATGCTCCGACGACCTGCCCGAAGTGCTCGACGTGCCGCCGGCCAGCTGCGTCGGCGTCTCGGTGTTCGAGGTGGCGGTGCGGGGCGGCGAGGAGCCGGTCGCCGTGGTCAGCGCGGTCGGCGAGCCGCCGAGGCCGGCCGCGGTGGGGGCGCTCCTGCGGGCCCACAGGGTGCGTCCGGCGTCCGCTTTCACGGTCAACTCCGTGACCGACTACGCCGACGGCCTGGTCTGCCCCCTGCTCCTGCCCGACGATCTGACCGTCCTGGTGGACCAGAGACTCATCGAGCGCCTCGGCCCCGACGACCTCGTCCACGCGGCCACCGGGGAGCGCCGCACCGCCCTGCGCCTGCGCGCCCTGCACCTGTTCGACCTCGTCCCGGCCAAGCCCGTGGACATGACGGCCGTCCACAGGCGCGGTATGGCGAGCCTGGCGAGTCCTATGCGGACGGCTTAGGCCATAGCATTCTGGGCGTGCGCCGAACCTCACCGCTGGCCCGCACATGATCCGTAAGGCCGCCCTGCTGACCCTGCTGACCGCCCTGCTCGCACCCGCGGGCATGGCCGGTACGGCTGTCGCGGCCCCGCAGGCTCGTCTCGCGGCCGCCGCCGATCCCCTCGTCGTCGAGGAGATCTCGCCGGACGTCGTCCGTGACCCGGCCACGCCGATCACGATCTCCGGGACGGTCACGGGCACGCCGCTGGCCTCGGTGAAGGTGCAGGTCGACTACTCCGGCCAGCCGTTCCGGCTCCGCTCGGACCTGCGGCGCTACCTGGACGGCGAGGGCTACTTCACCCCGCAGTACCGGACCAAGGTGCAGGCCACTCCGCTCGACCAGTCGGGCAAGCTCACCTTCCAGTTCACCGTGCCCGAGCTGCGGATGACCCAGCTCGGCGTCTATCCCCTCGCCATCGAGGTCGTCGACGCCGTCACCAGGCAGCGCATCGCGATCGAGCGGACCTTCATGCCGTTCGTGCCGCCGGGCCAGACGGGCCAGACGGGCCAGAAGGTCCCGAAGATGAAGCTGGCCGTCGCGCTGCCGATCGCCGACCGGCCGCACCTGGCTGTGACGCCCACGGCCGGGGACGGGACGGCCAAGGCCGATCCCACCTTCATGGACGACGACCTCCGCTCGTCGGCCGCCACGGGGCGGCTGGCGAAGCTGCTCAAGGTGGTGCAGCAGGCGGACGACCACGTGACGTGGTTCGTCGACCCGTCCCTGCTCCAGGACGCCAAGCAGGCCTCCGCCGGGCCGTACGTCGTCAAGGCGGGCGACGGCGACGGCGAGCACAAGACCGCCGACCCCGGGGCAGGACGATGGCTCGACGGGTTGCGGACGGCCCTCACCGACAAGCCGGCGGTCGCCATGCCGTACGCGGACCCGGACATGGCGGCGCTCGTCCACAACGGCCTGGAGCGCCCGGCCGTGGCGGCGATCCAGCGGGGGACGACGCTCGCCAGCGAGCTGCTCGGACGTGAGGTGAACAGCGGCACTCTCTGGCCGGCGGGCGGCGTCATCGACCGGGACGCGATCGACGAGCTCGCGATGGCCGGGGTGACCTCGGTCCTGATGTCGGGCGACGCGCTGCCGCCCGCGACCGCCGCCCCCGACGCGACCGGCGCGACCGGCGCGACGACCGGGACCGCCGGCGGGGCGGCGACGGGCACGCCCGACCCGGCCGCCAAGCTCGACACCGTCGCGGAGACCCCGCTCACCGCGCTGCTCGCCGACCCCGCGCTGAGCGAGGTCCTCGACACGAACGTCTCCACGCCGGGGAGCGTCCCGCTCGCGCGGCAGCGGTGGCTGGCGGAGACCGCGATGATCGCGTTCGAGCAGGCGCCGGCGACGGGGACCACGGGCGGGAGCGGAGCAGCGCCCTCACGCACGGTCGTCGCGGCGCCCACGAACCACCTGTGGAACCCCGACCCGGACTTCGTCGCCACGCTGCTGCAGGCCTCCACGTCCGCGCCCTGGCTCCGGATGACCTCCCTCGCGTCGGTGAAGCCGGGGAAGTCGCCGGCGCCCCGCACCGACCTCGTCTACTCCGACCGCGACCGGCAGGCAGAGCTGGGCCGCGCCTACCTGAGCACCGTACGCAAGCTCGACGAGAAGGCCGACGCGGCGGCCACCGTCACCGTGGAGCACACGGAGCTCTTCCACGAGGCCATCCTCCGGCTCTGCTCGGCCGCCTGGAGGGGCGACGCGAAGCAGGCGACGGCCTTCGCGGACACGGTCGGCGCGGCCGTCGGCGACCGCCTCGACGACGTGGCGATGATCGACACCCCGCGCTCCGTGGCCGGCTCCAACGGCCAGGTGCCGGTGAGCGTGACCAACAACCTCGACAGGGACATCCTCGTCAAGCTGCGGGTCACCTCCGACAACCGGGCGCTGCTCGACATCGACCGCCCCGGGGGGGTCTACGACTTCCCCAAGACGACGGTCGCCAAGGGCCGCAGCCAGCTGTTCAACGTGCCCGTCATCGTGCCGGCGAAGGGCGGGGAGGCGAGCATCGCCATCCAGCTCCTCACGGCGGACGACAAGCGGTACGGCGACCCGGTGCACGTGGCCGTGCGTGCCACCGGCTACACCAGCATCGCACTGGTGATCGTCGGGGCGGCCGTGGTGATCATGCTGGCCGCCGTCGTGATGCGCATCCTGCGCCGCCGTTCCCGGAAGGCGTTCCCCTTCGGGCCCACGGACGGCACGGACCCGGACCCGGGGGACGCCCCGGCCGTACCGGCCGAGCAGGACGAGGTGCCCCCGCGTAGCGTGTAGGACCATTCCCGCGCCGGCCCCCGGGCGCGTGGGAGCCGAGGAGGCGTCCGGATCCGGCCGCCGCTAGCCGAAGGAACACCATGAGCAGGATGCTGCGGGCCAGCGCGATCATGGCGGCCGGGACGATGGTGTCGCGGCTCACCGGCTTCGTCCGCACCGCGGTGGTGGCCGCCGCCATCGGGACGTTCGCGCTCGGCGACGCCTACAACGCGGCCTACCAGATCCCGTACATCCTGTTCGACCTGCTGATCGGCGGCGTGCTGAGCAGCGTGGTCGTGCCGCTGATCGTGAAGGCGCAGAAACGCGACCCGGACGGCGGGAAGGCGTTCGAGCAGCGGCTGATGACGCTCGCGATCCTGGTGCTCACCGCGATCGCCGCGCTCGGCGTGCTGCTCGCCCGGCCGATCATGGAGCTGTACACCGCGGACAACTGGACGGACCAGAAGATCGGCGTGGCCACCACGCTCGCCACGTTCATCCTGCCGCAGATCGCGTTCTTCGGCGTCGGGGCGATGGCCGGGGCGATCCTGAACACGCGGGACAGGTTCGCGGCCCCCATGTGGGCGCCGGTGCTCAACAACCTCGTCGTGATCGGCGTCGCGCTCACCTACCTGGCGGTCGGGAAGTCCGACATCGCCACCGTCACGCGGAGCGACCTGGCCCTGCTCGGCATCGGCACGACCGCCGGCATCGTGATCCAGGCGATCGTCCTGGTCATCGCGCTGCACCGGGCCGGGTTCCGGTTCCGGCCCCGTTTCGGGCTGCGCGGCACCGGCCTGGGAGAGGCGGCGAGGGCGGCCGTGTGGACGTTCGTCTACGTGGGCGTCACCCAGCTCGGATTCTGGGTCACCACCAAGCTCGCCACCGGCGCCGGCGAGCGCGCGCCAGGGGCGGGCAACAGCGCCTACGCCTACGCGTTCCAGCTCTTCCAGCTGCCGTACGGCATCATCGCGGTGTCGGTGATCACGGCGATGCTGCCCCGGATGAGCCGCTCCGTCGCCGACGGCCGGCTCGACGAGGCGCGGTCCGAGTTCAACTCGGGGGTCCGGCTCGTCTCGTCGGTGATCGTCCCGGCCGGCCTGCTGCTGATGGTGCTCGGGCCGGCGGTCACCACGCTGATCTTCTCCTGGGGCCACATGACCCAGGAGAGCGCGCTCTACATCGGCAACGTTCTGCAGGTCTTCGGGCTCGCCCTGGTGCCGTTCTCGCTTTTCCAGCTTCTGCTGCGGGTCTTCTACAGCTTCGGTGACACCCGTACGCCGGCGATCATCGCCGGAGTAAATGTCATGATAAATGCGTCTTTGAGCTCAGTCGCCTATTTTGTCCTGCCAGATCGTTACATCGTCATCGGACTGGCGTTCGCGTTCCTCATCACATACGTCGCCGGGACCGCGGTGGCGTGGATCCTGGCGAGCCGGAGGATCGGCGGCCTGGGCGGCCGGGCCGTGCTGGCGGGCGTCTCGCGGATGTACATCGCGGCCGTCCCCGCCGCCTTCGTGGCGCTGGCCATCCTCTGGCTGACCAGGGAGATCACCCACATCACCCCGGTGAGTTCGGCCGTCGTGCTCGCCGTCGGCGGCGGCGCCGGACTGCTGCTCTACATGGCCGCCGCCCATCGCCTGCGGGTGCCGGAGGTCCGCTCCATCATTGGACTCGTCGCGGGCCGGGTAGGACGGTAGGAGTTCTCACGATCGACCGGCAAGTCGAACGTAACCCAAAAGTCCGATTCGGACCTCTTCGATCGGGAAGGCGGGCACAACCGGCACGGGACTAGCATGGTGCGCCTAGGCAAAGTCCCGCAGATCTTGCCGTAGCGAGGATCGGCCTGGTGAACGCGCCGCGGAGAAGGTGACCGCGGCGACGTGTCTCAGGGCCGTCCGCGTGGGCAGGAGACGTGGCGGGGCATGACCTGGAGTTCGGACCGGCGAGCGGAAGCGGGAAGGCGTGGGCGGAACCACCCGGCATCGGCTGATGCATGCCGACGAGCCGCGGAGCGGGGCGGCCACATGAGCATGTCCACAGTCGAACCCGGCGCCCGGCTGGCCGACCGGTTCCGTCTGGAGGACCGGGTCAACGAGTCGGGCGGCGCGACGCTCTGGAAGGCGATCGACGAGATCCTCGCCCGGCCGGTGGCGGTGCACACCTTCTCGCCCGAGTTCCCGCGCGTCACCGAGGTGGTCACCGCGGCCCGCCAGGCGAGCCGGCTCAGCGACCCCCGGCTCACCCAGGTCTTCGACGCGGCCGACGAGGACGGCACCGCGTACGTGGTCAGCGAGTGGGTCAACGGCGAATCCCTCCTCGAACTGCTGGAGAGCGGCCCGGTCGACCCCGAGCGCGGCGCGGCGCTGGTGGCGGAGGCAGCCGAGGCGCTGGCCCACGCCCACACCGCCGGGCTCGTCCACCTGAACCTGACTCCCAACCGGCTGGTGTGGACCACCGGCGGCACGGTCAAGCTCCTCGGCCTGGCCGTCGACGCCGCGATCCTCGGGCTGAGCAGCGACGACCCCGCCAAGGACGACGCCGAGGGCCTCGGACGGCTGCTGTACGCGGCGCTGACCGGGCACTGGCCAGGGGACTCCGACTGCGGCCTGCCCCCCGCTCCGCTGGACGACGGCAAGGTCTGCACGCCCCGCCAGGTCACCGCGGGGGTGCCCGGATACCTGGACGCCATCGCCTGCCGCGCCCTCATGCAGGAGCCCAAGCGGGGACAGCCGGCGCTGTCCACCCCGGCCGACGTCGCCGAGGCGCTCGCCCACGTGCCGCGCCCGTCCCCGGCGCCGGTCACCACCGACCCCCCGGCGCTCAACCTGCGCTCCGAGGCGCCGGACACCATGACGCACCACCGCCCGCCACAGCACCACCCGATGCAGCACCACCCGATGCAGAACCAGGGGCAGCGGCAGCAGACGGGGACCGCGGGCAGGATCCTGCTCACCCTCATCGTGCTGCTGGTCATGGCGGCCGTCGGCGTCGGCGCGTGGACCGTCGGCAAGAACCTCGGCAACACCCCCCGGGCGAGCGAGTCCCCCTCGGCGTCCCCCACCCCGACCCACAAGCCGGTGACGGTCAAGGCGGTCAGCGCGACCGGGTTCGACCCCCTCGGGAACGACCGCGAGGAGAACCCGGAGTACGGCCCGCTGGCCGTGGACGGCAAGTCCTCCACGGAGTGGCACACCGACAGCTACAGCAGCGCCGACCTCGGACGGCTCAAGGACGGCGTGGGGCTCGTCCTCGACCTGGGCAAACCGACCGCGATCTCCAACGTGGTCGTCTCGCTCGCCGACGCCCCCGGCGCCAACATCGAGCTGAGAGTGGGCGACTCCGAACAGCTGTCGTCACTCAAGACCGTGGCGGAGGCGCAGAACGCCGCCGGCTCCGTCACCATGACGCCGACCAAGGCCGCGACGGGCCAGTACGTTTTGATCTGGTTCACCCGTCTTCCCCCCTTCGAGGGCCAGTATCGTGGCACCATCTACGACGTAACGGTGCATTCCCCCGGATCGGCATAGCAGGGTGTTGTGAACTCCCCACCAGAAGATCCCTCGACGGCTCAGCATGACGGGCGGCCGGTGCTGTCCGACGCCGATCTGCTGACCCGCCACATCGGCGGGGATCCGCACGCGTTCAGCGAGATCGTCAAGCGCCACCGCGACCGCATGTGGGCCGTCGCGCTGCGAACCCTGGGCGACCCCGACGAGGCCGCCGACGCCGTGCAGGACGCGTTCGTTTCTGCGTACCGGAAGGCGGAGAGCTTCCGCGGCGAGGCCGCGGTCACCACCTGGCTGCACCGCATCGTGGTCAACGCCTGCCTCGACCGCATGCGCCGCAAGTCCGTACGGCCGGTGGCCGACGACGAGCTGATCGAGGCGGCCGAGCGGGACGCCCCGCTGACCGACCAGGCCGGCGAGCGCGAGGTGTCGCTCGAGGTCACGGCCGCGCTGAAGGTGCTGCCTCCCGACCAGCGCGCGGCCCTGGTCCTCGTCGACATGATGGGGTACTCGGTGGACGACGCCGCGGCGGTGCTCGGCGTCCCGGCCGGCACGGTGAAGAGCAGATGCGCCCGGGGCCGGGCCAAGCTCGCCCCGATTCTTTCCCATCTGCGGAACCGATCAGACCTCACTCGCGTCTCATCCGCGAAGGGAGCAGAACTTCGTGACGGGTGACACGCATTACGACCTGGAGGTTCTCGCCGAACTGGCGGAGGGCCTCCTCGACGACTCCACGGCCCGGCGGGTCCGCGAGCATCTCGCGCTCTGCGATCCCTGCGGGGAGAGCCTCGCCGATCTGGCCGCGGTCCGCGAGGTCCTGGCGGCGGTGCCGGTGCCGGCGATGCCCCTGGGTGTCGCCATGCGCCTCGACCGGGCGCTGGCGGCCGAGGCGCCGGACTGGGATCGCGTCATGCGGGACGCCCCCTGGGAGAGCGCCCACGTGCCGTGGGAGAGCGCGCGGTGGGAGAACGCGGCCCCGCAGGGCGCGCCGCAGGAGAACGGGGTGAACGCGCCGGAGGCGACTCCGCTCCGCTTGACCGCCGACGCTTTGACGCCGGACGCTTTGATCGCGGATGCCTTGGCCGCGGACGCCTTGACGCCGGACGCCTTGACCGCGGACGCCGATCAGACGGTGCGCGCTCCGCGCAGGCCGGCGCCCCGCCGTACCGAGGCTCGCGGCAGAGCCGAGGTCCGCAGGCCGGCCGGCCGCAGGACGCCCCGGAGGAACCGCTGGGCGATGCCGGTGGCGGCAGCCGCGGCCGCGGTCGCCGTGATCGGCGGCGCGGGGCTGGCGACCGGCCTGCTGTCGTCGGGCAACACGCCGCAGGGATACGCGCTGGGACAGGCGGACACGAGCGCGGCCCCCACCAAGTCCGTGAAGGACAAGACGTCCTACCTGGTCGCCGCGAGCGGCCACAACTACACCGGCCGTGAGCTCAAGGGCCCGCTGCTGGGGTACTTCGGCGTCGGGCCCGCGTCGGGCAGCAACGCCGACACCGTCCTCGACGCCTGCGTCAAGCGGACCTCCGCCCGGCTGGACCGGACGCCGATCGGCGTGGACAAGGCTCTCTACAACGGCAACGAGGCCACGATCATGGCCTTCTGGGAGGACAAGGCGAGCAACGCCGTACGCGTCGTGGTGGTCGACTCCGACTGCCACAGGCTGCGCGCGGAAGACCTCGCCACCTGGAAGTGACCGGCCGGCGCGAGCCGTACGATCGAGTGTGACGAAGCCCCCCGCGACCTCCGGGGGGCTTCGCCGTCTCCGGCCCCGGACCCGGGAATCAGCGGGGCCTAGGATCTGTTGACGGGACTGCACACACCGGATCGGAAGGCGAGTCGTGGACGACGTCCGTAACGTGATCATCATCGGGTCGGGGCCGGCCGGTTACACGGCGGCCGTCTACTCGGCGCGCGCCGACCTCAAGCCGCTGGTATTCGAGGGCTCGGTCACCGCCGGTGGTGCTCTGATGAACACCACCGATGTGGAGAACTTCCCCGGCTTCCCTGACGGGATCATGGGCCCGGACCTGATGGACAACTTCCGCAAGCAGGCCGAGCGGTTCGGCGCGGAGCTTCTCGCCGACGACGTGATCGAGGTCGACCTGGAGGCGAATCCGAAGGTCGTGAAGACCTATACGGAGACCTACTACGCGAAGTCGGTCATCCTCGCCACCGGGTCCCGTTATCGGGAGCTCGGCCTGGAGAACGAGAAGCGCCTGTCCGGGCGCGGCGTCTCCTGGTGTGCGACCTGTGACGGGTTCTTCTTCCGCGACCAGGACATCGTCGTGGTCGGCGGCGGCGACACCGCCATGGAGGAGGCCACCTTCCTCACCAGGTTCGCCAGGTCCGTCACGGTGATCCACCGGCGCGACAAGCTGCGGGCCAGCAAGATCATGCAGGACCGCGCCTTCGCCAACCAGAAGATCCGTTTCGTCTGGGACAGCGAGGTCGTCGACGTCCTGGGCGAGGACCGGATCAAGGGCGTGCGCGTACGCAACCTGAAGACCGGCGAGGAGACCGATCTCGCGGTCTCCGGCCTGTTCATCGCGATCGGGCACGAGCCGCGCACGGAGCTGCTGAAGGGCCAGGTGGCCCTCGACGACGAGGGGTACGTCCTGGTGGAGGCGCCCACGACGCGGACCAACATCGACGGCGTGTTCGCGGCCGGTGACGTGGTCGACCACGTCTACCGCCAGGCGATCACCGCCGCCGGCACGGGCTGCGCCGCGTCGCTCGACGCCGAGCGGTGGCTCGCCCACCAGGCCGACCAGCCAGTCTGACCGGGAGCGCGGGGGACGGCCCCGCGGTCACACCCACCACACCGAATCAAGGAGAGAGATTGCCTTGGGCGCCATCAAGAGCGTGACGGACGGGAGCTTCGAGGCCGAGGTCCTCAAGAGCGACAAGCCCGTACTCGTCGACTTCTGGGCAGAGTGGTGCGGTCCGTGCCGCCAGGTCGGACCCATCCTGGAGGAGATCGCGGCGGAGAACGCCGACAAGCTGACCGTCGTGAAGCTCAACATCGACGAGAATCCCGCGACTCCCCGGGACTACAACGTACTCCAGATCCCGACGCTGAACGTCTACAAGGGTGGAGAGGTCGTCAAGCAGATCATCGGCGCCAAGCCGAAGGCGATGCTGCTGCGCGAGCTCGAGGGCATCATCTAGGTGCTCCCCGCGGCGTGAGCCGTGGGAGGACCCGCGTGCCCCTGCGGCGTCAGCTGTGGGAGCACCTGTGAGTGGCCCCTTGCGGCGTCGGCTGTGGGGAGCACCTGAACGGCCCCCTGCGGCGTGAGCCGTACCACCGCCTCTTCCGGCGGCACCCCACCCACAGGAAAGGCCCTCCACGCTCCGGCGCGGGGGGCCTTTCCGTCGTCCCACCGGCCCCAGCACTCCCGGGGCGCCCTTGAGATCGTCTCAGACGGGCCGCAGGGCACGTTCCGGGGACATGGAGCCGAGAAGCCTTTCCAGGGCCACCTCGACGTCCTCACGCCACGAGACGGCCGTCTTGAGCTCCAGCCGGAGGCGGGGAAAGCGCAGGTGCGGCCGGACCGTCTTGAAGCCGACCGACAGCAGGTACTCCGCCGGGAGGACGCAGCCCGGCTGCTCCCATTTCAGGTCGCCGAAGGCCTCGATCGCGCGCACTCCCCTGCGCGTCAGGTCCTTGGCCACGCCCTGCACGAGCATCCGGCCGAGCCCGCCGCCGGAGAACTCGGGAACGATGTGGGCGGTCATCAGCAGCACCGCGTCCGAGCTGACCGGAGAGGTCGGGAACGCCACGGAGCGCGGCACGTACAGAGGCGGAGCGTAGAGCACGAACCCGGCGGCGGCCCCGTCGACGTAGGCGATCTTCCCGCAGCTTCCCCACTCCAGGAGGGTCGCGGAGATCCACGCCTCCTTCTCCAGCTCGGGGTCGCCCGCCACCACCGCCCGCTCGCCGCTGACCGGGTCGAGCTCCCAGAACACGCAACGCCTGCACCGGCGCGGCAGGTCGTCAAGGTTGTCGAGAGTGACGTTGACCAGCCGACGCGACACGTGATGCCCCAATCCCCGCCATGAGTCCTGCTCAGAAAGCGCGCGAATACGGCGTCTCCAGATCGCATCGTAACTCAGCGGCCAGGCTCGGACGGGGCGCCACAACGCCGTTTCTGCGGGTGCGGCGAGTCCCTTTACGGGGTCGCGAAGGCGTTTCCCGTGGGGCAGGAATGCTAAAACCGGGGTTTTGATGGTCAATACCCTGTTGTGATCGGCGTGCCGCGTTACCGTACTCTGGATTTCTCGGCTACGTGATCGGAGGTGGACCGTGACCAAGGAGCTCGATCACGGTCGGACGAACGCGGCCCACGGGTCGCGCATTGACGCCTACGTCGACCGCTACGCCGCCCGGGCCTCCGGCATGGTGGCCTCCGAGATCCGAGCTCTGTTCGCCGTCGCGTCGAGGCCCGAGGTGGTCTCGCTCGCCGGCGGCATGCCGTACGTCACGGCCCTCCCCCTCGATCTCGTCGGCGACCTGGTCGCGGACCTGGTCGCCACGCGCGGCTCCGTCGCCCTCCAGTACGGCTCCGGCCAGGGCGACCCCGCCCTGCGCGAGCAGATCTGCGAGGTCATGCGGATGGAGGGCATCGAGGCCGGCGCGGACGACGTGGTGGTCACGGTCGGGTCCCAGCAGGCCCTCGACCTGATCACCCGGATCTTCATCGACCCGGGCGACGTGGTCCTCGCGGAGGGCCCGTCGTATGTGGGCGCGCTTGGAACTTTCAGCGCCTATCAGGCCAAGGTCGTCCACATCGCGATGGACGACCAGGGGCTCGTGCCCGAGTCGCTCGCCCAGACCATCTACGCGTTGCAGGCCGCGGGCAACCGGATCAAGTTCCTCTACACCATCCCGACGTTCCAGAACCCGGCCGGCGTCACGCTGAACGAGGTACGCCGCCGTCAGGTGCTGGAGATCTGCCAGCGGACCGGGGTCCTCGTGGTGGAGGACAACCCGTACGGGCTGCTCGGCTTCGACGGCGAGCCGCTGCGCGCCCTGCGGGCCGACGACCCCGACGGCGTGGTGTATCTCGGCTCGTTCTCCAAGACGCTCGCCCCCGGCTTCCGCGTCGGGTGGGCGCTCGCCCCCCACGCCGTACGGGACAAGCTCATCCTGGCGATGGAGTCGGCGGTGCTCTCGCACTCGTCGTTCACCCAGCTCGCCGTCGGTCAGTACCTGGTCACCCAGCCGTGGCGCGAGCAGATCAAGACGTTCCGCGAGCTCTACCGCGAGCGGCGGGACGCGCTCCTCGGGGCCCTGGAGGTCCTCATGCCGCCGGGTTGCACGTGGACCCGGCCCGCCGGAGGCTTCTTCGTCTGGATGACCCTGCCCGAAGGGCTGAACTCCAAGGCGATCCTGCCGCGGGCCGTGGCCGAGCGGGTGGCGTTCGTCCCCGGCACCGGTTTCTACTCCGACGGCGGCGGCTCCCGGCACATGCGGCTGTCGTACTGCTACCCGGAGCCCGACCGGATCCGGGAGGGCGTGCGCCGCCTCGCCGGGGTGCTCGAGCAGGAGATGCGGCTGCGCGACACGTTCGGGACCGGCAGCGCCCCGTCGCACGGCGGCGTCGACACCCCCGGCCCCGACCTCGCCTGAGAGCCGGTACGGCTAGCCTGTTCACACGCCGGCCGTACCGGACTCTTCGACGCGAGAAAGGCCCCCTTCGTGATCGTGCGAACGATGAACCAAGGATCGACACCCGTACGTTCACGCCCAGCGGGCCGAGCCGCCGTGGAGGCAGGCGCATGAGCGATCTCGGGCACGTGCTCATCCTCGCGGGAGGGCTGTCCTACGAGCGTGAGGTGTCGATCCGCTCCGGCCGCCGGGTCGCGGAGGTGCTCCGTGCCGCCGGGGTGGACGTGGAGACCCGTGACACCGACGCCGCCTTGGTGCCGGCCGTCCTTTCCGACCCCCCGGACGCGGCGTTCGTGACCCTGCACGGGGGTGCCGGCGAGGACGGCGCGATCAGGTCCGTGCTGGAGCTCCTCGGTGTGCCGTATGTCGGGGCCACGCCGGACGCCTGCCGGGTCGCGTACGACAAGCCGACCGCCAAGGCGGTCGTCCGCTCCTGGGGGCTGAACACCCCTGAGTCCGTCGCGCTGCCCAAGGAGACCTTCCACGACCTCGGGGCCACCGCCGTTCTCGCGCGGATCGTGGAGCGGCTCGGGCTGCCGCTGTTCGTCAAGCCGTCACAGGGCGGATCGGCGCTGGGCGCCTCCATCGTCCGCACCGCCGAGGAGCTGCCCACCGCGATGGTCGGATGCTTCGCGTACGGCGACACCGCCCTCATCGAGAAGTACATCGAGGGCGTCGAGGTGGCGGTCTCCGTGGTGGACCTCGGAGACGGGCCGGTGGCCCTGCCGCCCGTCGAGATCGTCGCCGATCGCGGCGTGTACGACTACGCGGCCCGGTACACGGCGGGCCAGACCGAGTTCTTCGCCCCTGCCCGTCTCTCCTCCGAGGCGACCGAGGCGTGCGCCGGGATGGCGGTGGCCGCCCACGCCGCTCTCGGCCTCCGGGACGTCTCGCGGACCGACATCATCGTGGACGACACCGGCCGGCCGTACTTCCTGGAGGTGAACGTGGCGCCTGGCATGACGGAGACGTCGCTGCTTCCCATGGCCGCCGAGGCGGCGGGCCGCGATCTCGGCACGCTGTGCAAGGGAATGCTGGAGCTGGCCGCGCACCGCCGCTGAACGCCTACTCGTAGAAAGGGCGCCCTGTTTCACGTGAAACAGGGCGCCCTTTCATTCTCTGCGGGATAGGAAGGCTTCGGTGCGTTGGGGTGCAACGGCCTTGAGCCGGCTCATGGAGGCCTGAGGGACGACGAGCTAGGACGCCGCGCAGTTGGGGCGCGCAGCTTGGGCACGCAGTTGGAGCGCGGAGTTGGGGCCGCCATCGCCGGCCGACGGCAGGACGGCCCGGCCCTTGCCACATCGGCCGGATGCGTGAACGTGCAGAAGGCTCGATGAGACGGAGAGCTTAACAAGCTTCGAGCCCTGCTCGACGCTCTCCGATCCCGCTCCTCTACCCGCGATCGACACCGAGCGCACGCTGACCACGGAGCGGCTCGCTCGGATCATGGCAGGCATAAGAACGCTCGCCCCGGTGACAGCGAAGGGCGAGCCAGAGCGAGCCGTGAATGGGCGGCGTGGACGGTATCTCCCGCACGGCAAGTGGTACTTCGGCACGGCGCGCAGCGCCGCCAAAGGCTCACCGCCTTGTCCCCCACCCTCTCGTTGCTTTGCACGCGGAATGTCGTCCCGCCGCTCACCGTCCTGCCGCTCACCACCCTGCCGCTCACCGCCTTCGCTGTTCATTCCCTCGCTCCACGCGACCCGCCGTTCCGCCACTCACCGCCAGGGGCGCTCACCTCCTCGCCGCACGCGACCGTCGTCCTGCCGCTCGCTGCCCTGTCGCTCCCCTCTTCGCAGCACGCGACCCGTAGTCCTACCGCTGACCGCCAGAATCACTCACGCGCTTGCCGCGCGCGGCACCTCGTCCCTCACCGCCTTTCGCTTTCATCCCTCCCGTACGCGGCCTGCCGTCCCACCGCCTATCGCCGGCGTCGCTCACAGGCGCGGCGAGACTTGGCCGTATTTACGCACGGCACGGTAGACACCCCTATCCCCGAGGACGGCGAGCCGGTCGTGGACCTCGCGGGGCCGCCTCGCATACTTCAAGCGGCCCCCGATGACCCCCTCAACTGAGGGACTTCTACCGGCAGCGCTCGCACTGGCTGACCGTCTACGCTCCCACCCCGCGAAGCTCACCCCAAAGTGATCGCAGGTTCGCGAACAGCCCGCTCCTGCTTCTTGAGCGCCCCACAGCCATTGATGAACGTGGCGATCCGGATCACGGCTGCGTAGCCAACGGCCGGCTCCTCAGACCGGGCTACCACTCGATGGCTGCGGTTGCTATCGCCCTCTACGGCATGGCGGCCTCGGTGGTGTTCCGGCCGAACATGGACGGACGGCCACCCCAGTCACGGCGTCACAGCTTGATGCCTGGCGCTGATCGTCAGTCGGATCCACCTCTGAGGCACATCCCTGGGAAACGCCTCGTGTTTCACGTGAAACAGCTACTCCGCCGAAAGGCTCCGCATGGCGTTGGCGGCCTCAGGCGCCATCGTGTCGATGATGCGCTCCAGATCGTCGATAGTGGAGAACTCCACCACGATGCGGCCCTTCCGGCTTCCGAGGTCCACCTTCACCCTCGTCTCGAAGTGGTCGGAGAGCCGGTCGGCGAGGTCCCGCAGTGCCGGTGCCGGGGGCTTCTTGGCGCGGGGCTTGCGGGGCGCCGGCCCCGCCGTCGCCTCGCCCAGCGCCACGATCTCCTCGACCGTCCGTACCGAGAGGCCCTCGGCGACGATCCTGGCCGCCAGTCGCTCCTGAGCCGTCGAGTCGTCCAGCGCCAGCAGCGCGCGGGCGTGCCCGGCGCTGATCACTCCCGCGGCGAGCCGGACCTGGACGTTCGGCGGGAGGTTGAGCAGCCGCAGCGTGTTGCTGATGTGCGAGCGGGACCGGCCCACCTTCCGCGCGAGCACCTCGTGGGTGGCCCCGAAGTCGTCGAGAAGCTGCTGGTAGGCCGCGGCCTCCTCCAGAGAGTTGAGCTGCTCCCGCTGGAGGTTCTCGATGAGCGCCTCGCGGAGCATCTCGTCGTCCTGCGTGCTCCGCACGATCGCCGGGATGTGCTCCAGGCCCGCGAGAGTGGAGGCGCGCCACCGCCGCTCCCCCATGATGAGCTCGAACCGCCCGGCACCGACGGCGCGCACGACGATGGGCTGCAGGAGGCCGACCTCCTTGATGGATTCGGCCAGCTCCGCAAGGCGGTCCTCGTCGAAGACCTCGCGCGGCTGTCGGGGGTTCGGGGAGACGGCGGTGACGTCGATCTCCTGGAAATAGGCCCCCTCCACCGGTCGCAGCCCCTGATCCTCAGGTGTCTCGCCGACCGCGCTCGCTGTGCTCCCTGCGCTCGCCGCGACCGCGGGATCGACGATCGGTCCCGTGGGGATGAGAGCCCCAAGCCCCTTGCCCAGTCCCCGCCGCTGCTGGCTCACCGCTGCTCCTTCGCACCCGCACAGAAGAAGGTGCCCGGCGACGCCGGGCCGCCGGGCACCTCTACGCACACACCAGGAGAGGGTACCGCTGTGTGGACTCCTCTACCCCCAGGCGCCATTCTGCCGTCCGGCGACCCCGCCATGGCCGCCGAAGCGACGCCTGTGGATAACGGAATGTTGAGTACAGGGCTACTCAAGAAGGCCACCCACGGCTCGCGTCATGCTCAAGTCCTCACACAGGAGGACAGAGCATGCCACAGCACATCCGCAAGTACTGGGGGCCCCTCAAGGGCCGGGTGCCGCTCAACTTCAACTGGGGGGCGATCACCGTCAACTCGATCGTGCACATCGCCGCCAGCGAGTACGTCCCCGAGACGGACCCCAACGCGCACGGCGGATTCACCGACGCCAACCATCAGCGGTTCATCGGAGCCGCCAACGTGACGGTGTCCAACATCGCGCCGCACGGCTCTCCCTGGGATCCGAACCAGGGCGTGACCTTCGTGGTCAACGTGGACTGGCCGAATCCCATCCACATCGTCACCGACATCACGGTCTTCGACGAGGGCCCGGCGGAGATTCAGAACTAGGCCATGTCCTCAGGCTTGTGCGAGCGCGGCGGCGCGGTAGGCGATCTCCCGCGCCGCCTCCATGTAGGCGAGGGCGCCGCTCGACCCGGGGTCGTACGTCATGACCGACTGGCCGTAGCTGGGCGCTTCGGAGACCCGGACGCTGCGGGGGATCACCGCGTCGAGCACCGTGTCACCGAAGTGCGACCGCACCTCGTCGGCCACCTGGGAGGCGAGCCGGGTGCGGCCGTCGTACATCGTCAGCAAGATCGTCGACACGGCGAGCGTCTGGTTGAGGTGCACCCGCACCAGCTCCACGTTCTGCAGAAGCTGGGTGAGGCCCTCCAGCGCGTAGTACTCGCACTGGATGGGGATCAGCACCTCCTGGGCCGCCGCCATGGCGTTCACCGTCAGCAGGCCAAGTGACGGCGGGCAGTCGATGAGGATGTAGTCGAACTCCATGGAGTCGAACGCGGCCAGCGCACGCTTGAGCCGGGTCTCCCGGCCCACCATGGGGACGAGTTCGATCTCCGCGCCGGCCAGATCGAGGGTGGCGGGGGCGCAGAAGAGGTTCGGCATGTCGGGGACCGGCTTCACGATGGCCGACAGAGGCATGTCGTCCACGAGCACCTGGTACACAGAGGGCGTTCCCGAACGGTGCTCCGTGGCCAGGGCCGTCGACGCGTTCCCCTGAGGATCGAGGTCGAAGACGAGGACGCGCTGCCCATGCATCGACAGCGAAGCCGCCAAGTTGACCGCCGTGGTGGTCTTCCCCACCCCGCCTTTCTGGTTGGCCACGGTCATCACCCGGCATCGGGGCGGACGAGGCCACGTCCCGTTGTCGCGCGTCGCATATCCGACGGAAGGCGCAGCCGCCTGCGGGGGCGCGGCTGTTTCACGTGAAACCACAGAACTCAGTGCCTCTCGTACCAGCGGCGAATCGCCAGGGTTCAGGGGGGTCGGGGACACGGTCGTCGTGCTTCGGACCGGCGAAGCGGAGGAACGGGGCCAGCCGACTCCCGAGGGCCGGCCTACGGTCGCGATCTCCAAGGGTAGGGCGACGAGAGTCTCCGGCCAACCCAGGCCCACTGCCGCGCCCTCTGCCGCACGACGCACGACGCTCACCTCTTCCGCCGCCGCCGTGTGCCCGCCTCGGGAGACCATCCTGCGACCACGCGGACAACAGTGGCGGGCGGATCGACTTTACCGCGCCCGACCGTGACGAGCTCGACCTCCCGCACTCCGGCGGCCTTCAGCTGGGGACCGGCCGCCGCAAGCTCCTCCGCGGCCCGCTCCCCCTTCATCGCCAGCAGTTCCCCGCCCTCCCGCAGCAGCGGCAGCGACCAGGTGAGCAGACGGTCGAGCGGCGCCACCGCGCGGGCCGTGGCCACGTCGAACACCCGCTGGCCCGCGATCTCCTCCGCCCGGCCGCGCAGTACCTCCGCGTTGCCGAGCTTGAGCGTCTCCACGCACTCGGAGAGGAAGACCGTGCGGCGCAGCAGCGGCTCCAGCAACGTCACGGTCACGTCGGGCCGGACGATGGCCAGCACCAGGCCGGGCAGGCCGGCGCCGGAGCCGATGTCGACGATGGTCGCGTCTCGCGGCACCGCCTCCGCCACCACCGCGCAGTTCAGCAGGTGCCTGTCCCAGATGCGGGAGACCTCCCGTGGCCCCAGCAGTCCGCGTACCACTCCGGGCCCCGCGAGCAGATGGGCGAACGCCAGCGCCCGCTCCATCGCCTCACCGGTGAAAACCTCCCGGGCCACAGGGGGCGCCTCGGGCAGCTCGTTGCTCTCGGTCATCACTCACTCATTCTGGGAACGCTCTGCGCCAAGGGTAGCCGTCCGCCCGGCAGCCGAGATGGCAAGCCGGGCGGAACGGAGAAAGCCGCCGGCCCCACGAACGGGACCGGCGGCTTTCCGGGTGAAATCTGTTGATCCGGCTAGGCCGGCAGGACCACGACGAAGCGGCCGGGCTCCTCGCCCTCCGACTCGCTGCGCAGCCCGGCGGCGGCCACCGCATCATGCACGATCTTCCGCTCGAACGGCGTCATCGGCTCCAGGGCCTTGGGCTCGCCGGTGCGCTTGACGTCGTCGGCGGCGGCGGCCCCGATCTTGGTGAGCTCCGTCCGGCGCCGCTCGCGGTAGCCGCCCACGTCGAGCATGAGCCGGGACCGCTCCCCGGTCTGGCGGTGCACCGCGAGGCGGGTCAGCTCCTGGAGGGCCTCAAGGACCTCACCGTCGGGACCGACGAGCTCGTTGCCCTTGATGCCCACCACCGACACCATCGCACGGTCGCCCTCGACGTCCATGTCGATGTCGCCGTCGAGGTCGGCGATGTCGAGCAGACCCTCCAGGTAGTCGGCCGCGATCTCACCCTCCTGTTCGAGGGCGGCGAGGTCGGGAGCAGGCTTGAGGGTCTCCTCAGCTTCGGTCACGTCCGGACTCTCCTTCTCCTACGACTTCTTGCTGCCGGTGCGCTTGCTGCGAGGCTGCCGCGCCGGCTGCTGACGAATGATCTTGGGTGCGGGCTCCGGCTCGGCCGTCTCCGCCGGCGCCGACTTGGGCTTGCCCACCAGCTTGGTGAAGATCCCGTTGGTGGGCTCAGGCTGGGTGACGTTGCCCTTCTCGTCGATCACGGGCATGGGGTGCCGGCTGTAGAACCAGTGCTGCTGGGAAAGGGTCCACACGTTGGTGGTGACCCAGTAGAGGATCAGGCCCAGCTGGAAGTTCAGGGAGAAGACGGCGAACAGCGGCGAGACGTACATCAGGATCTTCTGCTGCTGCGCCATCGGATTGTCCGGCATCTGCGCCATGGAGCGCTGCACGCTCTGCCGTACGGTCAGGAACGTGGTGAGCGAGCTGACCGCCACGAAGCAGGCCAGCACGACCTTCGTCACGACCGGGTCGGCGCCGAACGCCAGGATGTGCTCGGAGCTGGTGAAGAAGGTGGCCGGCAGCGGCGCGCCGATGATGTGCGCCGCGCGCGCACTGTCGACGAGCTCCTTGGTCATGCCGAACGCGACCCGGTCCTCGGCGATGGCCCGCAGCACGGTGAACATCGAGATGAAGATCGGGAACTGCGCCACGATCGGGAGACAGCCGCCCAGCGGGTTGGCCCCGGCCGTCTGGTACAGGCGCATGACCTCTTCGTTCATGCGCTGCTTGTCGTTCTTGTACTTCTTACGGAGCTCCTGCACCTTGGGGGCGAGCTCCTGCATCTTCCTCGACGAACGCATCTGCTTGAGGAAGAGGGGGAAGATCAGCAGTCGCATCAGCACGGTCAGCGTGATGATGGTCAGCGCCCAGTTGAGCCCGCTGCTGGAGGGAATGAAAGTGCTGTAGCCCGCGTGGATTTGGGTGATCACCCAGGCCACTGCCGTGTACAGCCAATTCAGGAATGGCAGCTCCACCGAGCTAGCTCCCTTGCGTATCGTCGTGAGACCGGACTCGGCGTGGGGGCACCGGGTCGAAACCTCCTGGATGGAACGGATGACACCGCCCGATCCGCCTGACGGTCAGCCATACCCCCTGTAGGGCGCCGTGAACGGCGATGGCCTCCATCCCGTAGGCGCTGCAGGACGGCTCGAACCGGCAGTGCGGCCCCAGGGCGGGGCCGATGAAAGCCCGGTAGAACCTGATCAGAGCCAGCAGGGCACGCGCGGCGGGGCCGCGGGCCGCGGGCCGCTCTGCTACGTCCGGCGCGTAACCTCGCGCCGGAACCGGGTGCTCCGCTGTCATGACCGCCCATCCGTCGGGGCCCGGTGATCGGACCCTCGCCGCCGGAGTAAACGATCCAGCGCGACATCGAGCTCGGCGGCCAGGTGCTCACTGCGCGCGGACGCGGCCGGTGGATTGGCGCGTACCACAAGCAGGCTACCTCTCGGCAGCGACAGCAGGCGGCTTCGCATGAGGTGTCTCAACCGGCGCCTGACCTGGTTCCTGACCACCGCGCCGCCGACCGCCTTGCTCACGACGAAGCCGACCAGCGGTGGCGCATCGGCCTCACGCGTGTTCAGGTGTGCGACCAGCATGGGACGCCCGGCGCGTCGCCCGCGGCGGATCGCGTCGGCGAACTCGTCACCCCGTCGCATTCGCGACGCGGACGGCAGCACCGGTTATTCCTTCGACGTACGGACGCCGCCCGCCGCACGACTGCGCGGCGGGCGGGATCGCGTCGTCAGACCGTCAGCTCGGCGCGGCCCTTGCGGCGCCGGGCCGCGAGGATCGCACGGCCGGCCCGGGTGCGCATGCGCAGCCGGAAGCCGTGGGTCTTCGCGCGGCGACGGTTGTTCGGCTGGTAAGTACGCTTGCTCACGGGTGGGCTCCAGGCTTCAGATACACCCGCAGCGGTCTGCGGGCGCGGTACATTCCAGGGTTACGGCTCGTCATATGCGTGGGCATGCGAAATAGCCGTCGCGTGATTAGCCGACCGGGACACGTTACGCGCCCCAGGGGGGTCTGGTCAAACCGGCTCTCCCTGTCCCCAAGCGAGCACGGCGGGCCACCGGGGCCCACTAGGCTGTGGACAACGCCTTGAACACAGGTTGCGCACAACGCTACTGTCGGCCCTTCGGTCCTTCCCTTCATCAGCGTCGATGCGCAAGGGAAGAATGTGCGGGCTGTGCACAATCATGTGGATCTCGTGTGGATTCGCATATCGGGGGAGCACCTCCGGATGCCCCGGGCGTACTGACTGGACACGAATCGCGGCGAGCGGAGAGCGACGAGCGGCGAGCGGCGGGAGCCGCGCAAGGGAGGAGGGGCGGAGCCATGGATGGCGTCGATCTCAACGCTGTATGGGCTCGGGCGCTCACGACCCTCCTCGACGAGGGAGTCTCGGGGCAGCAGCGGGCGTTCCTGCAGATGACGCAGCCGTCGGGCCTGATCAACGACACCATCCTCCTCGCGGCCCCCAACGACTTCGCCAAAGAGGTCATCGAGGTCCGGCTGCGCCCCCTGATCGTGCACGCGCTGTCGCAGGAGCTCGGGCGGCCGGTGCGGATCGCGGTGATGGTGGATCCCACCGCGACGACCATCCCGCCGGGGCACGGCGGTGACCAGCACCGGCAGCAGCCGCTCTCCTCGTCCACCGACTATCCACAGCTCCGTCCCCAGGCGCAGAGCTATTCGTTAGGCGAGGACGGCCCATCTCACAGGGATTCCGGTCCGCAGGGCGCGCCGCATTATCCACAGCATCCACAGCACTCGGGACACACCCAGCACCCGTCGCATCCACAGCCGCCGCAGCTTGGTGGATACTCCCCCGAGCCTCCCCCGGCACCCAAGCCGGAGCCGGCGCAGAACCGCTGGGACGCGCGCAGCGGCCGCACCACGGCCGGCGAGCCGGCGCGGCTCAACGCGAAGTACACCTTCGAGACCTTCGTCATCGGCGCCAGCAACCGGTTCGCCCACGCCGCGGCCGTGGCGGTCGCCGAGGCCCCCGCCAAGGCGTACAACCCGCTGTTCATCTACGGCGACTCCGGGCTGGGCAAGACCCACCTGCTGCACGCGATCGGCCACTACGCGCAGAGCCTGTACGACGGCGCCCGGGTGCGGTACGTGAGCTCCGAGGAGTTCACCAACGACTTCATCAACTCCATCCGGGACCACAAGGCGGACGGGTTCCGCTCCAGGTACCGGGCTGTGGACATCCTGCTCGTGGACGACATCCAGTTCCTGGAGGGCAAGGAGCAGACGCAGGAGGAGTTCTTCCACACGTTCAACACCCTCCACAACGCGAGCAAGCAGATCGTCATCTCCAGCGATCGCGCGCCCAAGCAGCTCGTCACGCTGGAGGACCGGTTGCGCAACCGGTTCGAGTGGGGCCTGATCACCGACGTCCAGCCGCCCGAGCTGGAGACCCGCATCGCGATCCTGCGCAAGAAGGCGATCCAGGAGGGCCTGGCCGCGCCGCCCGACGTGCTGGAGTACATCGCCAGCCGGATCGCCACCAACATCCGTGAGCTCGAGGGCGCGCTCATCCGGGTCACGGCCTTCGCCAGCCTCAACCGGCAGTCTGTGGACATCCAGCTCGCCGAGATCGTCCTCAAGGACCTGATCAGCGAGGACGCGAGTCCTGAGATCACCATCTCCCTCATCATGTCGACGACCGCGGAGTATTTCGGGGTCTCCCTCGACGACCTGTGCGGCAGCTCACGCTCCCGCGCCCTGGTGACCGCCCGGCAGATCGCCATGTACCTGGCCCGGGAGCTCACCGACCTGTCCCTGCCGAAGATCGGCCAGCAGTTCGGCGGCCGGGATCACACCACCGTGATGCACGCGGAGCGGAAGATCCGATCCCTGATGGCGGAGCGTCGCTCGATGTACAACCAGGTCAACGAGCTGACGACGCGGATCAAGCAGCGCGCGCGTAACAATTGATACACAGCCTGTGGATATCTCTGTGGATCAATCACAGAGCGCTTCGGCACCCCGATCTCACGAACACCATCACACCCAACGCTGAAACACGCCGCCATGACTTGGGGATGAACATGGGGAAACCCTGGGGATGGCTTGGGGAAGACCCGTGGACAGGCTGGGGACGCCCTGTGCACTCTTGTTGCACAGGCCTCAGCAGCCCCTGTTTTCCCGTGGACAACCGGTGGAAACATCGTGGATTACCCGTGGATGAAGGGCCGTGTTCCTGGGGAACCGGTGTGGGGATCGCGGGTTCCCCCACAGCCGACGGGGTGTCCGTCCACCCCTCCCCCACACGGCCGGTGGATGAAGCAGCCCGTCTGAGCTGCGAAAACGACCGACATCCACATATCCACGCTGCCTAATGCGATGACCTATATCTCTCTTCCTAAGAACTCAAGAACCATAGAAGGGCTTCTCGAGGTGCTCAGGTGCGGGAGAGTGAAGACCTGAAGAAGCAGCGACACCCAGGAGGCTGGTCCACGTGATGTTCCGGATCGATCGCGACGTACTCGCCGAGGCCGTGGCGTGGACGGCACGGAGCCTTCCGGCACGGCCGTCGGTGCCGGTGCTCGCCGGGATGAGACTTGAAGTGACCGAGGACCAGCAGCTGAAGCTGTCCGGCTTCGACTACGAGGTCTCCGCCCAGGTGACCCTCGACCTGCAGACCGGTGACCCGGGCGTCGTCCTCGTCTCCGGCAAGCTCCTCGCCGAGATCACACGGGCCCTTCCCGCACAGCCGGTCGAGCTGGTTGTGGACGGAGCGAAGGCCGTCGTCACCTGTGGCAGCGCCCGGTTCACATTGCTGACGATGCCTGTGGAGGACTACCCGTCCCTGCCGGCCATGCCGCCGGCCGCCGGAAGGATCGGCAGCGACGTGTTCGCCTCCGCCGTCGCCCAGGTGGCCGTCGCCGCGGGCAAGGACGACACGCTGCCGATGCTGACCGGGGTGCGCGTCGAGATCGAGGGCGACACCGTGACCCTCGCCGCCACCGACCGCTACCGGCTGGCCGTACGCGAGCTGAAGTGGCAGCCGGAGCAGCCCGACTTCCAGGCGATCGCGATGATCCCGGGCCGGACGCTCGCCGACACGGCCAAGGCGCTGGGCGGGACGGGCGCAGAGGTGGAGATCGCGCTGAGCTCGGTCGGCGGCACAGGCGAGGGGATGATCGGCTTCTCCAGCTCCGGCAGGCGGACGACGACCAGGCTCCTCGACCCGGAGTTCCCCAAGTACCGCTCGCTGCTGCCCACGGAGTTCTCCGCGCGCGCCGATCTGTCCACAGCCTCGTTCGTCGAGGCGGTCAAGCGCGTCGCCCTGGTGGCCGAGCGCAACACCCCCGTACGGCTGGCCTTCCGCGGCGGCGAGGTCGTCCTGGAGGCGGGCACCGGCGACGAGGCCCAGGCCGTGGAGGCCATCCCGGCCGAGTTCGACGGCGACGAGATCAACATCGCCTTCAACCACCAATTCCTGCTGGAGGGCCTCGGCGCCATCGACTCCGACATGGCGCGCTTGCAGTTCACCACGCCGACCAAGCCGGCCATCCTCACCGGGGGCAAGCCTGTGGACGACGGAGCGACCGAGGACTACCGCTACCTCATCATGCCCATCCGGCTGTCCAGCTGACCGGTGCCTTCAACCTGGGGCGTACGATCTGCCCCGGGGCTTGGAGCCCTCGTCCACGGGTACGCGACTCCTGTGGACGAATCGGACGGTGTGGGGATCTGAAGGGTGGCTCAGATGCAGATCGGCATGATCGGCCTCGGCAAGATGGGCGGGAACATGGCCGAGCGCCTGCGGCGTGGCGGCCACGACGTCGTCGGCTATGACCGCGACCCCGCCGTAAGCGACGTGGCGAGCCTCAAGGAGCTGGTGGACAGGCTGACCGCTCCGCGCGCCGTGTGGGTCATGGTCCCCGCGGGCCAGCCCACCCGCGCCACCGTGGAGCAGCTCGCCGACCTGATGTCGGAGGGCGACATCATCATCGACGGCGGCAACTCGCACTATGTGGACGACCTGAAGCACGCGGCCGAGCTGGCGCCGCGCGGCATCGGATTCGTCGACGTGGGCGTCAGCGGCGGCGTCTGGGGCCTCGAGTACGGCTACGCCCTCATGACAGGTGGCGACGACGAGTACGTCGGCCGCCTCATGCCGATCTTCGAGACGCTGAAGCCGGAGGGCGAGGACGGCTTCGTCCACGCGGGCTCGGTCGGCGCCGGCCACTTCGCCAAGATGGTCCACAACGGCATCGAGTACGGCATGATGCAGGCCTTCGCCGAGGGCTGGGAGCTGCTTGAGGCCAGCGACGCCGTGCGCGACGTGCCCAACACGTTCAAGAGCTGGCGGCACGGGACGGTGATCCGGTCGTGGCTGCTCGACCTGCTGGTCCGCGCCCTTGAGCAGGATCCCGATCTCGCGGAGCTGAAGGGCTACGCGGAGGACTCGGGCGAGGGCCGCTGGACGGTCCAGGCGGCCGTCGACCACGCCGTCCCCCTGCCGGCGATCACCGCCGCGCTGTACGCCAGGTTCTCGTCGCGGCAGGACGACTCGCCGGCGATGAAGATGGTCGCCGCGCTGCGCAACCAGTTCGGCGGGCACGCGGTCGAGTCGGTCGCGGGGCAGAAGTACAAGGGGGCCGACTCCCCCGGCGCGGACGTGACCCCGCCGGCCGAGGCCGAGCGCGGCGGCCACTGACCCCTGGCACACGGGACCGGCATCCGGGACCGGGCGCACGGGGCCGGCAGGGACAGGGACCGTGCGCCTCGGCGCGAACAAGGGCGGTGGGGACAAGGGCGGCCGGGCGCCTTCGGCGCACGCGCCCGCACCCCGGGTACTAGCCTTACGGGGTGTACGTGGCCAGCCTGTCCCTCACTGACTTCCGGTCGTATCCGGAGGTCGAGCTCACGCTCGAACCGGGGGCGACGGCCTTCGTCGGGCCGAACGGGCAGGGAAAGACCAACCTGGTCGAGGCGCTGGGATACGTCGCCGCGCACTCCAGCCACCGCGTCGCCACCGACGCCCCGCTCGTACGCCACGGGGCACAGCGGGCGATCATCAGGTCGGTGGTGGTCAGGGACGACCGCCGCGCGCTCATCGAGCTGGAGATCAACCCCGGGCGGGCCAACCGCGCCCGGGTGAACCGGTCCCCCGCCCCCCGGGCGCGCGACGCTCTCGGCCTGCTGCGGACCGTGCTGTTCGCTCCCGAGGACCTCTCCCTGGTCAAGGGGGATCCCTCCGAGCGGCGCCGCTTCCTCGACGATCTGCTCGTGGCCCGCACCCCCAGGTTCGCCGGGGTCCGCGCCGACTACGAGCGCGTCCTGAAGCAGCGCAACGCCCTGCTGCGTACGGCGGCCGCCACCCGCGGGGGCAGGCGGCGCGGCGGCCGCCGGCAGGACGACGACGCGGCGTTCGCCTCCGCGGGTGCCGGAGACGTCCTCGCCACGCTTGAGATCTGGGATTCCCACCTGGTGCGGCACGGCGCGGAGCTGACGGCGGCCCGCATCGACCTGGTCGACGCGCTACGGCCGCTGGCGGCCAAGGCGTACGCCACCCTCGCGCCGTCCTCAGCGCTGGCGGACCTGGATTATCGCGGCGCTGTGGACGACGCCGAGGGGAAGTTATCCACAGACGTCCCCAGCTTGGGGACAAACCGGGAAATCATCGCGGAACGGCTGCGGGCCGGTCTCGCGGAGGTCCGCCAGGCCGAGCTGGACCGGGGGATCACCCTCGTCGGCCCGCACCGCGACGACCTGCTGCTGCGCCTGGGAGAGCTGCCCGCGCGGGGCTACGCCAGCCACGGCGAGTCGTGGTCGTTCGCACTCGCACTGCGGCTGGCGGCATATGACCTGCTCAGGACGGACGGCGGCGACCCGGTGCTGATCCTCGACGACGTGTTCGCCGAGCTCGACACGCAGCGGCGCAGGAGGCTCACCGAGATCGTCGCCCCCGCCGAGCAGGTGCTGATCACCGCGGCCGTGCCCGACGACGTGCCGTCCGAGCTCGCCGGAGCCCGCTTCGACGTCGTGGAAGGGAGCGTCACCCGTGTCCGATGAATCCACAGGCGGTGGACGAACGCCCGGCCCCTCAGCAACACAGGGATCGCCTCAGGGCGAGGGCTCCCCGACGGGCGCGGCCGCCCGGGGGGCGGCCCTGGCACGGGAGAAGCTCACCCAGGCGAAGGCCGACGCGGCCAGGCGCGGCCGGCTCCCCAGGAGCGAGCCCCGCCGCCGGCGCGGCGGCGCGCCGGGCAGGGACGCCGGCGACCCGCTGCCTTTCGGCAAGGCCATCCGTGACCTTCTGGCCGACCGGGGCTGGGAGCAGCCGGTCGCCGTCGGCGGCGTGTTCGGCCGCTGGCACGAGATCGTCGGGCCGGATCTGGCCGCCCACACCACGCCGGAGAGCTTCGAGGACGGCGAGGTGACCGTGGCGGCCGCCTCGACGGCGTGGGCCACCCAGGTGCGGCTGCTGGCGTCGACGCTGGTCAGGCGGCTCAACGAGGAGCTGGGCGACGGAACGGTCACCCGGGTCAAGGTGCGCGGGCCGGGAGCCGGCCCTCGGCTTGAGGGCGGGCTGCGGGTGCGCGGCAGCAAAGGCCCCGGCGACACCTACGGATGAACGGTACATCGGGCGGGCGCCGCACAGAGGGAGAGCCCGAACCGGCCCAAAATCGCGCCTGAGGCGACGACCCCCTTCCCGCGTGGGGGATGCTCAAAAACATGATCGTCAAGCGACAGACCATCACAGCCCCCGTCAATGCCCTACGAGGTCCTCAGGACCGGTAGAATGAACATGGACTCAAGGACACGTCCGGTTTGCGCCACCCCCCGGCCCGGCGGGCCGATTTCCCCAGGGTGGGCGCATCGGGGCACTCACGACGGTGACGGGCACGGCAGGGGCAGCCAATCCATGGTGTCCCCCGCCGCGTGTCCGCGGCAGGAGGATTTCGCACTTGTCCTACGACGCTAGTTCAATCACCGTTCTCGAGGGCCTTGAAGCGGTCCGCAAGCGCCCCGGCATGTACATCGGCTCGACCGGTGAGCGCGGGCTCCACCACCTTGTCTACGAGATCGTCGACAACGCGGTCGACGAGGCGCTGGCCGGCCACAACGACTGGATCGAGGTCACCCTCCTCGCCGACGGCGGCGTCCGCGTCGTCGACCGCGGGCGCGGCATCCCCGTCGGCATCGTCGAGGCCGAGGGGCGTCCCGCCGTCGAGGTCGTCTTCACCGTGCTGCACGCCGGCGGCAAGTTCGACAGCAAGTCGTACGCCGTCTCGGGTGGCCTGCACGGCGTCGGCGCGTCGGTCGTCAACGCCCTGTCCAAGCGCCTGGAGGTCGAGGTACGCACCGACGGGCACATCTGGCGGCAGTCGTACGACACGGCCAAGCCGGTGGGCCCGCTGAGCAAGGGCGAGCCGACCGACGGCCACGGCACGACGATCAGCTTCTGGCCCGACGACACCATCTTCGAGACCACCACCTGGAACTTCGAGACGCTCTCGCGCCGGTTCCAGGAGATGGCCTTCCTCAACAAGGGCCTGACGATCAGGCTCAGCGACGAGCGGCCCGACCACATCAACGGCGAGCCGACGGTCGTGACGTACTACTACGAGGGCGGCCTGGCCGACTTCGTCACCCACCTGAACTCGAAGAAGGATCCGATCCACACCTCGGTCATCGACTTCGAGGAGCACGGCGACGGCATCTCGGTCGAGATCGCCATGCAGTGGAACGCCTCCTACAGCGAGTCGGTCTACACGTTCGCGAACACGATCAACACGGCTGAGGGCGGCACCCACGAGGAGGGCTTCCGCGCGGCGCTGACGACCATCGTCAACCGGTACGCGCGCGAGCAGAAGTTCCTCAAGGAGGGCAAGGACGACAATCTCAGCGGAGACGACGTCCGTGAGGGCCTCGCGGCGATCATCTCGGTGAAGCTCGCCGACCCCCAGTTCGAGGGCCAGACCAAGACCAAGCTCGGCAACACCGAGGCGAAGTCGTTCGTCCAGAAGGCCTGCAACGACCACCTCCGCGACTGGTTCGAGCGCAACCCGGGCGAGGCCAAGGAGATCATCACCAAGTCGCTGCAGGCCTCCCGCGCCCGTATCGCCGCCCGTCAGGCCCGCGACCTCACCCGCCGCAAGTCGCTGCTGGAGAGCGGCAGCGGGCTTCCCGGCAAGCTGGCCGACTGCCAGTGGTCGGAGCCGGAGAAGTGCGAGCTGTTCATCGTCGAGGGCGACTCGGCCGGCGGCTCGGCGAAGGGCGGACGGGATCCCAAGTTCCAGGCGATCCTGCCCATCCGCGGCAAGATCCTCAACGTCGAGAAGGCGCGGATCGACAAGGTCCTCAAGAACAACGAGGTCCAGGCGCTGATCACGGCCCTCGGCACGGGGGTGCACGACGAGTTCGACATCGAGAAGCTCCGTTACCACAAGCTGATCCTGATGGCCGACGCCGACGTGGACGGCCAGCACATCACCACGCTGCTGCTGACACTGCTGTTCCGCTTCATGCGGCCGCTGATCGAGGCCGGCCACGTCTACCTCTCCCAGCCCCCGCTCTACAAGATCAAGTGGGACCGCAAGGGTGAGGACGCCTCGTACGCGTACTCCGACCGCGAGCGCGACGCGATCATCGAGGACGGCATCGGCCGTGGCAGGCGCGACCCCCGCCTCCACGACGGCGTGCAGCGCTTCAAGGGTCTGGGCGAGATGAACGCCTCCCAGCTCTGGGAGACCACGATGAACCCGGACACCAGGGTGCTCCTCCAGGTCACCCTCGACGACGCCGCCCAGGCCGACGAGCTGTTCAGCGTCCTCATGGGTGAGGACGTCGAGGCCCGCAGGAACTTCATCATCCGCAACGCCCGTGACGTCCGCTTCCTCGACGTCTAAGCAGAAGGACTTTTCGTGACGGAAGTAAACACTCCGCCTGGGCCGCCTGCCGACCGCGTCGAACTGGTCGACATCCAGTCCGAGATGCAGCGCAGCTACATGGACTACGCGATGTCGGTCATCGTGTCCCGCGCGCTGCCGGACGTACGCGACGGCCTCAAGCCCGTGCACCGCCGTGTGCTGTACGCCATGTTCGACGGCGGTTACCGTCCCGACCGCGGCTACTTCAAATGCTCGCGCATCGTCGGTGACGTCATGGGCTCCTACCATCCCCACGGCGACGCCTCGATCTACGACACCGTAGTACGGCTCGCGCAGCCGTGGTCGCTGCGCTATCCCCTCGTCGACGGGCAGGGCAACTTCGGCTCGCCGGGCAACGACCCGGCCGCCGCCATGCGGTACACCGAGAGCCGCCTGGCGCAGATCGCCATGGAGATGCTCCGGGACATCGACAAGGACACCGTCGACTTCCAGCCCAACTACGACGGGCGTTCCCAGGAGCCGGTGGTCCTGCCGTCGCGCTTCCCCAACCTGCTCGTCAACGGCGCCGCCGGCATCGCGGTCGGCATGGCGACCAACATCCCGCCGCACAACCTGCGCGAGGTCGGCGAGGCCGTCCGGTGGGCCCTCGACAACCTCGAGTCGAGCGACGAGGAGATGCTCAACGGGCTGATGGCCCGGATCAAGGGCCCCGACTTCCCGACCGGCGCGCTGATCGTCGGCCGCCGCGGCATCGAGGACGCCTACCGCACCGGGCGCGGCTCGATCATCATGCGGGCGATCGTGGAGGTCGAGGAGGACCCGAAGGGCCGGCAGTGCCTGGTCGTCACGGCCCTGCCGTATCAGGTCAACCCGGACAACCTCGCTCTGACCATCGCCGAACTCGTGCGGGAGGGCAAGGTCACCGGCATCGCGGACGTCCGCGACGAGACCTCCTCGCGCACCGGCCAGCGGCTCGTCATCGTGCTGAGGCGTGACGCGGTCGCCAAGGTCGTGCTGAACAACCTGTACAAGCACACCCAGCTGCAGACCACCTTCGGCTGCAACATGATCGCGCTGGTGGACGGCGTGCCGCGGACGCTGCGGCTCGACCAGTTCGTCCGGTACTACATCGTGCACCAGATCGAGGTCGTCGTCCGGCGCACCCGGTTCCTGCTGCGCAAGGCCGAGGAGCGGGCCCACATCCTGCGCGGCCTGATCAAGGCGCTCGACCGGATGGACGACGTGATCGCCCTCATCCGGCGGTCGCCGTCGGCGTCCGAGGCCCAGGGCGGCCTGATGACGCTGCTGGACATCGACCAGGTGCAGGCGCAGGCCATCCTCGACATGCAGCTGCGCAAGCTCGCAGCCCTGGAGCGGCAGCAGATCCAGGACGAGTACGACGGCCTGATGGCGCAGATCGCCGACTACCAGGACATCCTCAGCAACGAGCCCCGGCAGCGGCGGATCGTCTCGGAGGAGCTCGGCGAGATCATCGGCAAGTTCGGCGACGAGCGGAAGACCGAGCTCACGGCGTACGAAGGCGACATGTCCATCGAGGACCTGATCGCCGAGGAGGACGTCGTCGTCACGATCACCCGTGGCGGCTACGCCAAGCGCACCCACACCGACCTCTACCGCGCCCAGAAGCGCGGCGGCAAGGGCGTCAGGGGCGCGCAGCTCCGCCAGGACGACATCGTCGAGCACTTCTTCGTGACCACGACGCACCACTGGCTGCTCGCCTTCACCAACAAGGGCCGCGTCTACCGCTTCAAGGCGTACGAGCTGCCGGACGCCGGGCGCGACGCCCGGGGCCAGCACCTGGCCAACCTGCTGGCGATGCAGCCCGACGAGCACGTCATGGAGATCCTCGACCTGCGGGACTACGACGTCGCGCCGTACCTCGTCCTGGCGACCCGCAGCGGCCTGGTCAAGAAGACCCGCCTGTCGGAATACGATTCGCCGCGCTCCGGTGGCCTTATCGCCATCAACCTGCGCGAGGATGACGAGGTGATCGCCGCACGACTCGTCTCCGAGGGTGACGATCTGCTGCTCGTCTCCACCAACGCGCAGTCGATCCGCTTCACCGCCTCCGACGAGACCCTCCGTCCGATGGGCCGCGCGACCAGCGGCGTCATCGGGATGAGGTTCATCGACGGTGACGAGCTGCTCGCCATGAACGTGATTCAGGGTGGCGAGGACGTGCTTATCGCCACGGTCGGCGGGTATGCGAAGCGGACTCCCGCCGAGCAGTATCCGGTCCAGGGCCGCGGCGGTAAGGGGGTGCTGACAGCCAAGATCGTCAGTGCCCGTGGCAAGCTGGTCGGTGCCGTCATCGTCCGTCCCGAGGACGAGGTCTTCGCGATCACGTCCGCCGGTGGGGTGATCCGTACCAGTGCGGGTGAGATCAAGCAGTCGGGGCGCCAGACGATGGGAGTGCGCCTGATGAACCTCGCCGATGGGGACAGTGTTGTGGCCCTCGCTCGCAACGCCGAGGCGTTGGAGACCGAGGAGAACGGGGCAGGAGACGAGGCATGAGCGACACCGGCAGGCCACGCACGGGTACGCCCAAGAAGAAGCCGGGCAGCCGTCCGGCGTCGTCTTCGATGAAGGACGGCGTTACCGCTCGGGTACAGGATGGCGATAGCGTCGCGAGGGTGGCTTCCGATGACGAGCTGACCGCTCCCGAACCGGCCAAGGGCGACGACACCGTCCGCATCCGGACCTCCGCCGCCGACCAGCCGTGGAAGCGGCAGTCCACCAAGGACGGCGACACGCCCGCCGACGGCACACCCATCCCCGGCGCCGAGCCCACCGCTCCGCTCTCCGCGCCCGGCCGTTCCGGCTCCGGCTCAGGGGCCGCGGGTCGTACGTCCTCCGGGACGGGTGGCTCGGGCACGTCCGCCCGTCCGTCCTCCGGGACGTCGGCTCGTCCGTCCTCGGCGTCGGCCGGGTCCACTTCGGCTCGTCCGTCGGTCGGCTCAGCCGGCTCGGCTTCGGGCCGCCCGTCGTCCGGATCGGCCGGCTCGGCTTCGGGCCGCCCGTCGTCCGGATCGGCCGCCTCCGCCTCCGGCCGTCCGTCGGGTGGATCCGCGTCGTCCGGCCGTCCGTCGTCCGGGACGGCGGCCGGCTCGGCCGCAGGCCGGACCAGCGCGGGGAGCAAGCCGGGCACCTCCGGGCGGCCCGACTCCTCGTCGGCCTCGGAAGGGGCGGGACGTCCGGGGAGCCCCAGCACGGCGTCACGGACCGGCTCGTCCTCGTCCAACTCTTCCTCCAGCTCCTCCAGCACGCCGGGTACGGCGGGCCGTACGGGCGGCTGGCCCGAGACGTCGACCGGCACCGCCGACACGTCCTGGTCGGCTCGCACGGACTCCACGCGTGGCGCCTCCGCCGGCGCGGCGTTCTCCCCCACGACCTCACCTCCTGTGGACGGCGCCCGCCCCTCCGGCGCCGGTTCGGTGGACGGCGCGGTGCGGGGGCTCAGCTTCGGCACGGCGGAGCGTTCCGGCTCCAAGAGCGAGGCGGCCAAGGAGAAGAAGGCGGGTGTCCGCGCGCCCCGCAAGGCCCACCTGGTGCTGCGCAGGATCGAGCCGTGGTCGGCGATGAAGTTCAGCTTCGTCGTGTCCCTCGTCTGCTTCGTGGTGCTGTTCGTGGCCGTGGCCGTCCTGTACGGCGTGCTCTCGGGCCTCGGCGTCTTCTCCTCCATCACCGACGCGGTGAACCAGCTCACGACGGGAGCCGGCGGAGTGGGGGCGGACACGATCGATGCGGCGAGCTGGTTCGAACCTGTCCGCATCCTCGGCTACACGGCCATGCTGGGCGCGCTGAACGTCGTGCTCATCACCGCCCTGTCCACCCTGGGCGCGGTCATCTACAACGTGTCCGCCGACCTGGTCGGCGGGGTCGAGGTCACCTTCAGCGAGGCCGAGTAACGTCACCGTACGGCTGCCGCTCACGCGGCGGTGGCCGTACGGTGACGGGCTTCCAGCGGTGCGACCACGGGTACGGACACGGTAAGCTTTATCTCGTTCGCGCAGGGATTCGCCACCGGAAACGGGATGCGGTAACGTTCCTTGCGCGCGACGCGGGGCTATAGCTCAGACGGTTAGAGCGCTTCCCTGATAAGGAAGAGGTCCCAGGTTCAAGTCCTGGTAGCCCCACCACGAAATGCCAGCTCAGAGGCCAGTTCCCAAGATCAGGGAACTGGCCTTTTGATCGTTTGTTAGCTGCTCGTTAGTGAGATTGGTCCCGACTAGGTGACAAAGATCAATCCACATCGACAGGTCCTGACATCGGTCTCCCCTAGGTAAGTGACTGAGATTGAACATCGCAAGGTCATAAGCGACGACCGCCGCCGTGAACCTACCTGGCCTGTGCGACCAGGAGCAGTGGTTGTGATTCTCGGTCGTCCCAGGAGCCGACCGCCACCGATGCCTATGTGCGAAGGCATTGTGATCGTCCAGTTGCGATCCTCGGTCGCCCCGGAGGGCGACCGCCACCGCCAACCGAATAACTACCCGTGCCCTAAGTGCGGGTTGCGATCCTCGGTCGCCCCGAGGGCGACCGCCACCCACGTACTCGTCGATCATCCACAGCGGTGGGACGTTGCGATCCTCGGTCGCCCCGGAGGGCGACCGCCACTCACCCAGGACTGGTCATACTCGCCTGACTTCGTGTTGCGATCCTCGGTCGCCCCGGAGGGCGACCGCCACCCCACCTCCACGCCCACCTGCCCCGAGTACTCAAGGTTGCGATCCTCGGTCGCCCCGGAGGGCGACCGCCACCGCCGGCGATGAGTTCCTCGAGCGGCTGGACGTTCTTGTTGCGATCCTCGGTCGCCCCGGAGGGCGACCGCCACGGTCCGCCGACCGTTGTGCTTCGGCGGAGCCTTCGAGTTGCGATCCTCGGTCGCCCCGGAGGGCGACCGCCACCGGGCGGAGGACAACGCTCCAGATCCAGGTGATCGGCGTTGCGATCCTCGGTCGCCCCGGAGGGCGACCGCCACCGACACGAAGGCGGCGGCGCCGGCAACGCCGAGGAGTTGCGATCCTCGGTCGCCCCGGAGGGCGACCGCCACGGCCGCTTTCGCGTGGTACAGGTCGTGCAAGACAGTTGCGATCCTCGGTCGCCCCGGAGGGCGACCGCCACCTCCGCGCGGATCACACCGTTCCACGCCTGGTCGCGTTGCGATCCTCGGTCGCCCCGGAGGGCGACCGCCACCGGACTACGAGCAGCGCGACATCGTCGAGGTGTCCCTGTTGCGATCCTCGGTCGCCCCGGAGGGCGACCGCCACGCATGCGTGTGCTTACCCATGTCGTTCCTCTCTCGTGTTGCGATCCTCGGTCGCCCCGGAGGGCGACCGCCACTCGTCAATGCACAGCAGGCCCTTTTGGCCAAGGTGTTGCGATCCTCGGTCGCCCCGGAGGGCGACCGCCACCGGCGCCACCCTGTCCGTCCGCTACGACGGGTACGTGTTGCGATCCTCGGTCGCCCCGGAGGGCGACCGCCACGCCAACATGGGCACCGCCCTGCACAAGATGACGGAGTTGCGATCCTCGGTCGCCCCGGAGGGCGACCGCCACCCGTCTGACGTGCTAGAAGAGTACGCGGGCCGGGGGGACGTTGCGATCCTCGGTCGCCCCGGAGGGCGACCGCCACGTAGGCATCTCGCATGTCTGCCTTTGAACCGACCTAGTTGCGATCCTCGGTCGCCCCGGAGGGCGACCGCCACCTCATGCTGTAGGTTCCCGTCGGCTGCACCATTTGTGAGTTGCGATCCTCGGTCGCCCCGGAGGGCGACCGCCACCGTCGCCTGCGAGAACAACATCACCGCATCCGGCCTGTTGCGATCCTCGGCCCCGGAGGGCGACCGCCACCCACACGTCAACTTGGGCACCGCGGTTATCGACACGGCGTTGCGATCCTCGGTCGCCCCGGAGGGCGACCGCCACCTCGTCCCGGGGCGCGTGGTCGGCCCCCTCGAACGGGTTGCGATCCTCGGTCGCCCCGGAGGGCGACCGCCACGGCGGCACTGCCGGCGCCGACGGTGGACGCGTACCGGTTGCGATCCTCGGTCGCCCCGGAGGGCGACCGCCACCAACAAGATCGTGTTCACCGCGACCGGGGCCGCGACGTTGCGATCCTCGGTCGCCCCGGAGGGCGACCGCCACCCGTCAGCAGCATCGGGGTGCAGTCGAGTGTGGCGTTGCGATCCTCGGTCGCCCCGGAGGGCGACCGCCACCACGCTCGGCGGCGTGTCAACGACGCTTGAAAACGGACCCCCTATCGTCGCCTGAAAGTTGACCCCCTGGCGTTGATGTTGCTGCGGATTGTTACTGATGGTCGTTGCTGGTCTCGGCTGCAGGGACACGGCCGAGGTCGCGGTTT
>NZ_JBEZDW010000045.1:0-65257 GCF_040802045.1 Microbispora sp. NPDC049125
GCGATCGACGCGCGGGTGCGGTTCGCCTCGGCGGCCGACCGGGCCGCCTTCGCCGAGGAGCTGGCCTCCACCGTCGCCACCCTGGTGAGCCGGTACCACGACGAGAACGCCGAAGGCGGGCGCGAGCACCGCCTGGTCCTCGCGGTCCACCCCCACGTCCCCCCCGACCAGGCCGCCTCCGCCGGCCCCCCGACAGATACCGACCCCCAGGAGTCGTGACGATGCTGCACGAGTTCGAGCTGCGCAAGGAAATCGAGCTGGACGCCACCCCGGATCAGGTGTGGGAGGCGATCGCGACCGGCCCGGGGGTCGACTCGTGGTTCATGGGCCGCAACGAGATCGAGCCCGGCGAGGGCGGCCGTGGCAGCTTGACCCTCCTGGGCATGACCGAGCGGTCCACGGTGACCGGATGGGAGCCGGGCAAGCGGTTCGCGTTCCGCGGCGACGAGAACCCCGACGGCACCTTCATGGCGATCGAGTACCTCATCGAGGGCCGCGAAGGCGGCAGCACGGTCCTGCGTCTCGTGCAGAACGGCTTCATGGGCGACAACTGGGAGACCGAGTACGAGGCCATGAAGACGGGCTGGGACCTGTACCTGGTCAAGCTGGCGCAGTACCTCACGTACTTCCCCGGCCGTACGGCCAAGGCGGTGTCGGTCTTCCGGCCCCAGGCGCCCCGCCAGGAGGAGGCGTGGGCGGCCGTGACCCGCGAGCTCGGCCTCACCGGCCCGGCCGTCGAGCTGGGCGACCCCGTACGGCTGGCCGTGGACGGCCTGCCCCCCGCCGAGGGCGTCGTCGCCTTCGCCGGCCTCCCGCACCTTCTGGGCGTGCGCACCGCGGACGGGTTCTACGGGTTCATCCACTCGGGGCCGGACAGGGGCAGCGCCTTCGTCCTCGGCCACCACATCTTCTCCGAGGACGTCGACCACGAGCAGGCCGAGCGAGCCTGGCAGGCCTGGCTCACCCGCGTGCTCGCCTGACAGCGCTTCTCTGACAGCGCTCCCTTGACAGCGCTCCCTTGACAGCGCTCCCTTGACAGCGCTCCCTTGACAGCGCTCCCTTGACAGCGCTCCCTTGACAGCGCTCCCTTGAAAGGCCCGCACCGACGTACGACGGCGGCGGCTCGCCACCGCCGGTTTCCTGACCATGCACCGCCGACACGAGAGAGACACGACAATGACCGCGAACACCCCTGACCGCGACTTCACGATCATCCGCGTTCTTGAGACCTCGCCCGAGCAGGCGTTCAAAGCATGGACCGAGCCGGCCCGCTTCTCCCAGTGGTTCGGCCCGGAGAGCTTCACCACGCCGGTGTCCAGGATCACCATGGACCTGCGCCCCGGCGGCGAGTGGAGCGCCGCCCTCGTCTCCCCCGACGGTGCGGAGGCCGTCCTCGGAGGCGTCTACCGGGAGATCGCCGAGCCGGAGAGGCTGGTCTTCACGACCGGCGACCCGGACAACCAGGAAGGCGCCGTCGCGTCGGTGGTGACCGTCACCTTCACCGCCAACGGGGACACCACCGAGATGAACTTCAACCAGGCCGGCTACAACACCGACGAGGAGCACGCCAACGGGGCGAAGGCGGGCTGGCTCCAGTTCTTCGACCGCCTCGACAAGCACCTCGCCGGCGCCTGAGCACGACGGGCCGGCGCGCCGTCCGGCAGGTCAGGGCCCGGCGCCGCTGAGACGCCGGGCCCTGACTGTCACCAGGGCTTGCCACGCGCTCATGAACCGTCCATCTCTTACCGGCCTGGCAGACGGCGTGACGCGGCGCGCAGGAAGGCGACCTCGACCAGGAGCGCGCCGACGATCGCGATGGAGGCGCAGGCCACCCCCGGCAGGGACGTGAACGGGAGGGACGCGCCGAGCGCCAGCAGACCGGCCACGTGGACGACCGCGGCACGAGGAAGCATGTCGACGGCGCCGCCCGCGATGAAGACGGCCCGGAAGCGCCCGCGGATCGCCCACAGCGCGGGGGCGGCCCCCAGCACGAGCAGCCAGCGCAGCCCGAGATCGGCCGGGCCCCGCGGAACACCGCTGAAGTCGGCGACGTACCAGTGGGCGAACGGGGTCAGTGCGGCCAGGGCGAAGATCACCGCCAGGCAGCCCGCCAGGGCCGCGGTGAACCGCAGCAGGGTCCGCGGGTCGCCGCCGCGGCTCAGGAACGCGGCGCCGACCGACTCCACGTCCGACAACGGCACCGCGCCCAGCGACATCAGCCCGTACAGGGCGGGCCAGACGACCAGGGACGCGGCTGCCTCCCCGGACCGGGTGATGGCGATCGTGGCCAGCAGCGCGGGGCTCATGTTGAGCAGCACGCTCGTCGTCAGCCGGAAGTGCTGGACGAGCGGTGAGCGGCCGGTGGCCGTTCCGCCGCCCGCGTGCGGTCGCGCGAGCCCGCGGACGGCGCCGGCGAGGACCGCCGCCTCGGCCCAGGCTCCGCACGACAGCGCCACGCCGCCGGTCGCGGCGCTCGGGGCGCCCGACCGCCACAGCGCGGCCGCCGCGCCGACGGTGACGGCGATCCGGGCCGTCGTCGCCACCGCGATCGGACGCGTGACGTCGCCGTGGATCAGCCGCCCGTGCAGATAGCGCCGTACGGCGACGGCGAGCGGGGCGGTCGCGAACGACAGCAGGCAGGTACGGAAGCCCGGAGCGAGCCCGTCCGGAAGGCCGAGCACCGCCGGGACCACCGCCGACAGGCCGGGGACAAGGGCCATACCCGCCATCACGGCGCATCCGAGCGCCCCGATGACCAGCGAGTGACGTGCCAGCATCCGCGTGCCGCGCGCGTCCAGCTCGGCGACGACCAGCGGCGCCAGGGCCAGGGCGGGAGAGTTGACCACGAACAGCACCGACAGGCCCACGCCGAGCACCGCCATCGCAGGCTCGCCCCCCGCCATGCGCGCGACGACGGCCACGACCAGGGGGATCTCCCAGGAGAGCAAGGACGTGCCGAAGGCGGTGGGCAGCCACGACCGGGCCAGTGACCTCAGCCCGTCCGCACGGCGGAGGGGCGTCGCCTCCCGTCGTCCCACCGAGATCACCGGGGCGGCCGGCCTTCCTTGCAGAGGCAGCCCTCCCGGAACTGGAACTCGGTGAAGTTGAAGGTGAGAGTCTCGGCGTTGATGTACAGGCTGCGCCCCGCGGTGCGGGAGGTCTGCTTCGCGCCCGACACCAGACCGATGACCTCGTTGACCGCGATGCCCGCGACCATGGCGACGAGGGTGCCGGTCAGGCTGCCCGACTTCTCCGCGCGCAGGATGGTCAGGTCCCGGATGCCGACGCACTCCATGCACGGCGTACTGCCGGGGATCATGGTGGGGCCGACGCGGGCGCCCTTGTCGGTGATGCCGATCTGCCCGAACGGCACCCCGGTGCGCAGGCTGGCCTCGTTCGACCAGCGGATCGCCTTGTTGCGGGGCCGGTCGTAGGCGTTGAAGAAGAAGTCGGCCCCTTCGACCAGCTTGACGATGTCGTCGGCGGACTCGATCTGGGTGTTGTGCGGGACGAACCGCGACCTGGAGTTCTGCAGGGCCAGGTGACGTTCCAGCGCCCGCAGCTTGGGCACGCCGACGTCCTGCTCGTCGAAGGTCGGGTGGGTCGGCAGGTTCTCCTCGGCGAACGTGTCGAAGTCCACCGCCTCCAGAGTGCCGATGCCGGCCGCGTTCAGCAGCCGCAGCAGGGTGGTGCCTCCCGCGCCGGTGCCGATGACGACCACCCGGGCCTGCCGCAGACGGCGCATGCCCTCGAAGCCGTCCCAGCCGTCCCGGTCGTACAGCCTGAGGTGGTTGATCTGCCTGCTCCAGCGGCGCGCGTCCGCCTCGTCGAACTCCGGCATGGCGGCCGCGTCCTCCAGCACGCCCTGCGCGCCGAGCGCTTCCAGCCACGCGTCGGTCTCCGGGTACCGCGCCCGGAGGTCGGCACGGGTGTGCCGGCCGTCGAGCTCGAGGACGAAGGAGATCATCTCTTCGGTGGGGTCGGCGATCCGGACCTTCTCCGGGCCGATCCCGACGTACAGGTGCGGTTCGTCCGCCACCTGGTGGACGCGCAGGAACTCTTTAATTCGGGGGCGCAGCATCCCGTCTCTCCTGTGCTGGTGGGGTTCGGTAAGGGGCCGTGGCGGGGAATGCCCGCCACGGCCGTCAGCGGGCGCGGGTCATCGTCAGATGACGTTGCCGTGCCACTCCTTGACGAGTCCGTCCTCGTACACACGCTCGACCTGCATCGCCGGTCACCTCCCTTCGGGCTCGCTGGGGCGTTCCGCTCCGCTCGGCGCGGAGGCCTGGTGACGCCGTCGCGTCAAAGGCGGGGGCGGGGGCTCAAAACCAGGGGCTCAGTCGCAGCCCGACGCGGCAGGGCGTCCGCGAGGTCGCCGACCCCGTCTGGTCCGACAGGGTCCGCTGGAGGGCCACCGCGTCCTCAGGCGTCAGCACGAACTCGATGTGACAGTCGTCGCCCTGCACTCCGCCGCCGAGCATCACGTACAGGCAGACGTTGCCCTCCGGGTCGCGTGCCGTGGTCAGCGATCCGTCCACCACGCCGGGTACGGCTACGGGCGATCGCGGGATCGCAAGGGTCCGGGAACCTGTCGTCATCTGGTGCCTCCCACCAGCGCGTCGGGGCGAGGGGCGCGGGCCGATGCCCGGGTACGGGCGAGCACCGCGGCGGTGAGCGGGGGCAGCGCCTCCCGCCAGTCGGCGACGACGCCGACGTCGGCGCCGTGGAAGACCGGAGCGCCGGGATCGTCGTTGACGGCGAGGACGAGCCTGGCGCCGCGTGTGCCGGACAGATGGTTGTACTTTCCGCTGGCGCCGACCGACACCAGCAGGCGGGGCGCGACGCTGCGGCCGGTGATGCCGATCTGGCGGCCGCGTGGCTGCCACCCGCGATCGGTCACCTTGCGTGTGGCGGCCAGTTCGGCCCCCAGGGCGTCGAGCAGCGGCCGGACCATCGGATAGTCCCCGACGTCGACACCGGCTCCGACGGCCACCACGACCTCGGCGGTGGTGAGCGCGTCAAGCTCGTCGTCGCGTCCGCGTTCCAGGGTGCGCACGCGCCGGTGCACCGCGGTTGTGATGGGCTGGAGCGTGCTGACGCCGCACAGCGCGGTGCGTGGCGCCATCAGCGGCAGCACGCCCGGGCGCAGGGTGGCCATCTTGATCGGCGACGCGTACCCGATCTCCGCGACCGAGCCGCCGCTGAACGCCGATTTCCAGCAGACCAGCCCCGATCCACCGCCGGCGTCCAGGCCGACGGCGTCCAGGCCGACGGCGTCCGCGACCAGCCCGGCGTCCAGCCGGACCGCCATGCGGCCGGCGACCTCGCGTCCCCAGCTGGTCGACGGTGCCAGCACGGCCCAGGGCCGATGCTCGGCGCACCAGTGGGCGAAGGCCGTCGCCGTCGCCGCCGCCTCCTGAAGGCCGTTCCCTGGTTCAAGTACGACCAGGTGGTCGGCGCCCCACGCCCCCGCCTCCTGGGGTTCGAGGAAGCCGGGCGTCAGCGCCGTCACGTGCCCGCCGCGAAGGCGTGCCAGCCGTGCCGCCTCCCCGAGCAACTCGCGGGTGGCACGGTCGCGGCCCGGCTCCGCCAGGACCGCCACCGCCGCACCACGCGCGTCCGCGGACCTGACGGGGACCTCGCGGGCGGGAGCCGGCTTGGAGCGGTCGAACGCCCCCAACGCGGCCAGCATGGCGACGGCCCGCGCGACCTGGTCCTCGACGTCACCGCTGAAGCGGACCCGCGCCCGGCCGGACGGCAGGTGGCGGACCCTTCCGACCGTCGTCCTGCTCGCGGCCTCGCCGGGGCCGAGGCGCAGCGCCGCGGCGTCGAGCGTCACGACGCGGCCGGCCGGGACGGCGGCGCGTTCGGCAGGTCCGGCCTTGGCCGGCGCGGTCAGCCGCTCGGCGCAGGTGAGGAGCGCCGGCAGGGTGAGCTCGACGGCCGACCAGCCGTCGTCGTGCTGGCAGTGGACCGTGACGGTGTCGCCGGTCAGTGCCATGCGGAGCACGCTGGCCGCCATCGGCAGCTCCAGGAGCTCGGCGAGCTGGGCGGGAGTCTGGGCGGTGTCGGCGTCGACGGAGCTGCGGCCGCACAGGACCAGGTCGAACGGGCCTCGTTCGCGCAACGCCGCAGTAAGGACGCGGGCCGTGGCGATGGTGTCGCTCCCGGCGAACCCGGGGTCGCTGACCAGGACGCCGAGGTCGGCGCCGCATGCGACCGCCTCACGCAGGCAGTCCTCCGCCGACGGCGGCCCGAGGGTGAAGACCGTGCAGACGCCGCCGGTGGAGCGCGCGAGCTCGATTCCCTTGGCGACCGCGCGGCGGCAGTAGGGGTTGATCTCCGGCGGGGCGGATTCGCGGTCCAGCCGGCCCCGCGCGGTCAGCCTCAGCGCGTCGAACCGCGGGACCTGCTTGACGAGGACCGCGATCGCCAGGGGACGCCGCCCCCTCACCGGCACGCCCCGTCCACGCGGGCCGCCCGGTTGACCGCGCTGACGACCGCCTTGAGCGACGCGGTGACGGTGCTGGAGTCGATGCCGACGCCGTACAGGACCTTGCCGTCCACCTCGCACTCCAGATAGGCGGCCGCCTGGGCGTCGCTTCCCGAGGCCATGGCGTGCTCGTGGTAGTCCAGCACGCTGACCGGCACCCCGGCCTCCGCGAGGGCGGTGGTGAAGGCCGACACCGGACCGTTGCCCCAGGCCCTGACCTCCCTGGCGATGCCGTCGATTCGCACCCGCGAGGTGATCTGGTACCGGCCGTCGCCGACGGAGCTGCAGGTGTGGGACTCCAGCGCCAGGCGCGGGTGGGCGGGGGTCAGGTACTCGCCGTCGAAGATGTGCCACATCTGCGCGGCGGTGACCTCGCCGCCTTCGGCGTCGGTGTGGTCCTGGATCACCCGGGAGAACTCGATCTGCAGGCGCCGGGGCAGCTCCAGCCCGTGCTCGGTCTTCATCAGATAGGCGACGCCCCCCTTGCCTGACTGGCTGTTGATGCGGATGATCGCCCGGTAGGCGCGGCCGACGTCGCGCGGATCGATCGGCAGGTAGGGCACCTGCCAGGGCATCTGGCCTGACGGGGCTCCCGTCCGCTCGGCCTCGGCGGCCAGCGCGGCCAGGCCCTTGTTGATCGCGTCCTGGTGGGAGCCGGAGAACGAGGTGTAGACCAGGTCCCCGGCATAGGCGTGCCGTTCGTGCACCGGCATCCGGGTGCAGTACTCGTAGGTCCGGCGGATCTCGTCGATGCGGGAGAAGTCGATCCGCGGATCCACTCCCTGGGAGAACAGATTCATGCCCAGCGTCACCAGGCAGACGTTGCCGGTCCGCTCGCCGTTGCCGAACAGGCAGCCCTCGACCCGGTCGGCCCCCGCCATGATCGCCAGTTCGGCGGCGCCGACCGCGGTGCCCCGGTCGTTGTGCGGGTGGACCGACAGGCAGACATGGGAGCGGCCGTCCAGTCGCCGCCGCATCCACTCGACCTGATCGGCGAAGACGTTCGGGGTCGACCGCTCCACCGTGGAGGGCAGGTTGAGGACGAACTCGCGCTCCGGGCCGGGCGACCAGGTGTCCATCACCGCGTGTGCCACTTCGGCGGCGAAGTCGAGCTCCGTGTCGACGAACACCTCGGGCGAGTACTCGTACCCCACCTCGGCGTCGCCGAGAAGGATGTCCACGGCCTTGACGACGTGCTCGGTGCCGCGTACGGCGAGCGCTTTGCACTCCTGCCTGTCCAGGCCGAACACGACCCGGCGGAACAGCGGCGCGGTGGCGTTGTAGAGGTGCACGGTGGCCCGGCGGACGCCGACCAGCGACTGGACGGTGCGTTCGATCAGGTCGGGGCGGGCCTGGGTGAGCACGGAGATGCGTACGTCGTCGGGGATGCGGTCCTCTTTGACGAGGAGGCGGACGAAGTCGTGGTCGGCCTGGCTGGCCGCCGGGAACCCCACCTCGATCTCCTTGTAGCCCATCGCGACCAGCAGCTCGAACATCACCAGTTTGCGGCCGGTGTCCATGGGGTCGATCAGGGCCTGGTTGCCGTCGCGCAGGTCGGTGGACAGCCAGCGCGGCGCCGCGGTGATCGCCTTGGTGGGCCAGGTGCGGTCGGGCAGGTGGACGACGGGTGCGGGCGAGTAGCGGTAGTGGGGCATGACGCTGCGGTGCTCGAGTGACTTCACGACGTCCCTTCCTGGCGGAAGCGAATGAGCCCGGGGACTGAGTGGAGAGGCCGGCCTGGGGAACGGGGGCCGCCGCCTGACCGGCGGCGGCCCCCGCCGGTCAGGCGGACACCAGCTCGCGCTCGGCCCTGCCCGACTCGAGCAGCGCGGCGTCCAGCACGTCCCAGAGCGCGACCAGCGCGTCCAGGAAGGCGAACACACCCTCGACGATCAGCGGCTCGGTCTCGTCGTTCAGCACCGAGCCGACCGCCGCGATCGCGTTCTTCTCATGCTGGGCCTCCGCACCGATCTCGCCCCAGTGCTCATCGAGGTAGTGCATCTCCGGGTCCTCGATCGAGGCGCCGTACAGCCGCGCGTCCACCAGGCAGTGCTTCTCCCCCGGGATGAGCTGCCGGTTCGAGATCATCTCCAGGGCGAGCGCGACCCCCAGGTTGCGGATCGTGCTGTCCCGGTCCATCGCCTGCCGGCCGTCGAACACCGCGCGGGCACGCCGGGTCTGCCCCAGCAGCCCGGTGGCCGGGTCGTACCCGGGCAGGCTACCCAGCAGCCGGTCGGAGAACTCCTTGAGGCCGGCCTCGACCGCCTCCTGGTCGTACAGGTCGGTGAACACCTGCCGCCCGGCCGCCCGGTTGACGATGTACCCGGCCATGGTCGCCAGCTCCGGGCCGTGGTTCTCCTCGCTTTCCACGATCTCCTGCAGCAGGCCGCTCTCCGTGGACAGCTGGTGCTGCTTGAGCGCCTCCGGGAAGTTCCCGCCGGGACGTGTCGCGTCGCAGAAGTTCCGGATCTGGTGGAACAGCGTTCCCACCGTCTCCACGTCGGGGGCCGACGTCGCCCAGTGCTGGAAAAGGGGGTGCGTGTAGCAGCGGTGAGAGCGGATCTTCTCGACGAGTTCCTCGATGCTCATGGCCATGGTGCTCGTTCCCTTCATCGCGCTGTTACTGGACCTATGGATGGTGACCGGGCGGTTGTCGCGGGTGTGGGCACCGCTGTTGCGCACGGCTGTGAGCACAGTTGTGCGCCCAGTTGTGAGCACAGTTGTGCACGCCCGCGACGGCCCGGGGCCGTGCCGGAAGGAGGGTGATGATTCAGCCGGTGGTGGCCAGACGGGCCGCCAGGGCGGTCAGGATCCCGCCGGTGGCGTAGTCGACCCAGCGCTTGACCCGTTCGTACAGGCGCAGGACCGGCCCGATGGACAGCAGGAGCGCGGCCGTCATGTACCAGCCGCCCGCGATCAGCACTGCGAGGACGACGGCGGTAGCCAGCGTCCAGGACGGCGTTCCCTGCGGGAAGCTCGTCGCGAACAGGCTGCTCCAGAAGATCGCGGCCTTGGGATTGCTGAGGTCGGCGAACAGGCCGGTGCGCCACGCGGCCACCAGCCCGGGCCCCGGCGAGGGATCGCCGGCTCCCTGCGCGAACGCGAGGGGCGCCCCGGCGTGCCTGACGGCCTGGACCGCCAGCACCAGCAAGTACGCGGCTCCGCACCAGCGGATGCCCTGGGTGAGCCACCGTTCCTGGGCCAGCAGGAACGCCAGGCCGGTCGCCGCGGCCGACGCCCAGATCGCCGTCCCCATGGCGATGCCGAGGACCGCCGCCAGCGCCGCCGCCCGCGACCGCCTCACGGCCAGACGCATGGTGACCATGAGGTCAGGGCCGGGGCTTATCACGATGACGGTCCAGACGCCGCCGAAGACGAGCAGATTCGCGAGGTGACTCATGGTGACCTTCCCGGGTCTGGTGCGGAGCTCAACCGGTGCGCGGGAGGTCAGCTCGCGATCACCAGCCGGCCCCGGTCGTCGACCTCTTTCCACTCGTCGGCGAAGTCCTTGTTGTTGCCGCGTCCTCGGCCGGGAAGGAATACACGCGGTTTTCCGCCGTGCGGATTCTCGATGTTGCCGTTCCAGCGCTCGTCCAGCTCGTCGCCGACCAATAGGTATCGTGTGTCGGACGAAAGGCGGCAGCGCCGGACCGGCGAGTTGTTGTCGAGGCTGGCGTGGACCAGATAGGGACCGAAGACAATCACGTCACCGGCCTTGAAGTCCGTGCTGAGCCAGCGTCCGCCCAGCCGCCGCCGCAGCCCCACCGGATCGGTGCTGAGCCAGCCGATGCCTTCCTCGTCGGCGTCCCTGGTTCCGTACGATTCGCGTAGCCGGTCATTCTTGTGGCTGTTCTCCAGAACGACGAGCGCGCCTTCCTCCATGGTCACGTCGCCGATCGGAATCCAGGCCGACCAGACATTCTTTGTGCCACGGGTGATATACGGCCCGTCGCAGTGAATTCCGGTGGCCTCGCCGGGACGCATGAATCGTGGCCAGCGGAAGTCGAATGTACGGACCGGGCCGCCGAGGAATCCCTCGAAGAATTTCATGAGGGCGGGGTCGTGCACCATCCTCTCGTAGGCGAGCCCCGACCGGACGCTTTCCGTGAAGGCGAAGAGGTTCACCTGGTCGATATAACTGTCCTCCGACTGGATTCCCTCCATCGCGGAATGGTTGACGGAGTCGATCTCCCCGACGACGGCGAACTTGAGCATGATCTCGCGCCGGGCGGTCAGCACCGCCTCACGGTCCAGGAGACCGCGAAACAGCAGGTAGCCGTCTTCCTTGATGCGATCGCGCAGGGCCTCGACGTCGCCCAGCAGGCTGATGGCGTCGTCGCGGAGTTCGCCGAACTCCGCCGGGCCGGTTTCCAGTGACTTTCCGTTTGATGACAGCTGCATGCGAACCTTCGGTAATTGAGAGCGATGGGGCAGCAGAGAGCATGAAGAACGGATCGATCGTTGTGCGGAATGGCGCGCCTTTTCGCGAATCGCCCCCGTCGGCGACGCCTGTAACTCTAACAGCGTTCGCCGGGCAAATGTTGTCAAACAACCATAACTGGGAGTCACTTCACGCAACAAACTTGCCTGCTGTGCGTTATTGGTGACATAATCTGCCATCGTGGACAAGATCGATAATCAGATCCTGATCGAGCTCCAGAAGGACGGCAGGCTGACCAACTCCGAGCTGGCCGAGAGGGTCAACCTGTCCCCGTCGCCCTGTCTGCGGCGTCTGCGGCAACTGGAGCGCGACCGCGTCATCCTCGGTTACCGTGCGGTGCTGAATCGCCACGCACTGGGACTCGGATTCACCGTCTTCGTCAGCGTCGTCATGGAGCAGGAGAGCCGGGACACCATCAGCAAGTTCGAACAGGAGATCAACGGGCTACCCCAGATCACGGAGGCGTACCGGTTGTTCGGGGATCCGGATTACATGCTGCGCGTCGACATCTCCGATATCGGGGCGTACGAACGGTTCTATACGGACGTCCTCATCGACCTGCCGGGCGTGGCCACCTTGACCTCTCACATGCCCATGAAGGCGGTCAAGGAGCCGCGGGGCCTGCCCCTCGACGGCCCGGAAGGTTGATCTCAGGCGCCTCAGACGTCTGTCAGCCGGAGACGCCCGGACCGGGGGGCACCGGAGCTGCCGCGCACCTTCAGCTCGACCGGCACGGTGTGCACCATCCCCGCCGTCAGGCCCGCCACGGCACTCACCCCCGCGCTCATCGCTGTGCCGTCTCCGGCCGCGCCCGCCTCCTGGGCCCCGACGTGGATCTGCGCCAGCAGGGTCTGCACGCACAGCCGGCCGACCTGCGCGAAATCCTGGCGCACCGAGGTGAGGCCCGGCCAGAAGTACGCCGACTCGGGCATGTCGTCGAAGCCGACCACGCTGACCTCGTCCGGAATCGCGCGGCCGGCCTCGTGCAGGGCCCGCAGCACACCCAGGGCCATCTGGTCGTTGGCCGCGAAGATCGCCGTGACGTCGGGCCGTCCGGCCAGGTAGGCGCCGAGCCGGTGGCCGGACTCCGCGCTCCAGTCGCCGAACAGCACCTGAGGGACCTGCCGTCCCGCGCGCTCCAGCGTCCGCCGCCAGGACGCGTGCCGGTGCCGGGCCGAGTTGGAGTCGGGCGGCCCGGCGACGTGCCAGACGGTGGAGTGCCCGAGGTCGAGCAGGTGCTCGGTGGCCAGGCGCGCCCCGGCCGCCTGATCGGAGTCGATCACGGGATGTTCCTGGCTGCCGTGACCGTCGGCCACGACGACGGGCACGCCGCGCGGAAGCAGGAGCGAGGGGGTGTCCAGCACCTCCGCCTCGATGATCGCGATCCCGTCGACGGCCTGGGTGCTGAGGTGGCCGAAGGCCTTGCGCACCGCCTGGCGGGTCGGCGTGGTGATGCCGACGAGGTTGATGGAGAAGCCCGCCTCCCGAGCGGCGTCGGCGATCCCGTCCAGGGTGCGCGCGTTGCCGTGGTTGCTCACCGTGAAGCTGATCACCCCGATGGTGCCGAACCGCCCCGTCGCCAGCGCGCGGGCGGCGATGTTGGGCTGGTAGCCCAGCGCCCGCATGGCGTCCAGCACGCGCTCCCGGGTCGTCCCGTCGACGTTGGTGCGGTTGTTGGCGACCCGTGACACGGTCTGCGGTGACACACCGGCCATCCGTGCCACGTCGGCCATGGACGGAGCACCGTGTCCCCGGCCCCGCCCCCGGCGCCGACCGGCCCTCACCCCGTCGTCCACGGTGGTCATCGCGTCTCCCCCTGGTTTCGCATCGCCCCACGTCGCCGTCCCTGCGTTCACGTGGTAGCGCAAACAGCCTAGCGCCCCATCCAAACCTGGAGCGACCGGCGTGTTACGTGAATGTTTCCAGTTCAGAAGGCACTTCTGTTTACGCCCACCGGCACCCCCGTGATGCTCGGTCTCACGACTGTGGCAGCGCTAACACAAGGACAGGCGAACGTGGCATGAATCCGGCCGTCCGGGTCTGGCGACCTCGAAGGATGGCGGCGCGACGGCGGAACTCATGAAGGGCATTTGCCCCATATTGCCCTTACGCCGTATTTGTGCATCGTGTTAGGGGGACGACGGGCGAGCACAGGAGGGCGTCATGCCGGAGCGTTATGGGGCGCTGGTGCTCATGGGATCGGGCGAGACCAGCCCGACCATGGTCGAAGTCCACCGCGGCGTCGTACGGCGGCTCGGGAACGCGCCCCGTGCGATCCTGCTCGACACCCCATACGCCTTCCAGGAGAACGCGGCCGACATCTCCGCCCGCGCCCGGCGGTATTTCGCCGGCAGCGTCGGGCTCGACGTGGTCGCCGCCGAGGAGATCGGCACGGCCGACTGGGTCTTCTCCGGGCCCGGCAGCCCGACCTACGCCCTGGGCAGGTGGACCGCCACGGCCGTCGGGGCCGACCTGCGCGCCCGCGTACGCGCCCGCGACGGGGCCACCGTGCTCGCCTCGGCCGCGGCCTGCACGGCAGGCGTCGCGACCGTGCCGGTCTACGAGATCTACAAGGCCGGGGCGGAGCCGCACTGGCGCGAGGGGCTCGACCTGCTCGGCGCTCTGGGCCTGCGGGTGGCGGTGATCCCGCACTACGACAACGCCGAGGGCGGCACCCATGACACCCGCTACTGCTACCTCGGGGAGCGGAGGCTCGCGCGCATGGAACGGGAGCTCCCGCAGGACGCGGCCGTGCTGGGGATCGACGAGCACACCGCCGTCCTGATCGACCTTTCGAGTGAGGGCGTCGAAGTGCTCGGTCGCGGCGGGCTGACCGTCCGCCGCCCCGGGGAGCAGACCTTCATGGGCGCGGGGAGCACCACCACGCTGGCAGAGCTGCGCGGCCTGGTCGCCGGGGAGCGCCCGGCGCCGGGGACGACGGCCCCCTCTCCCGCACCGGGTCAGGCCACACCCGAACCGGTCACACCCGAACCGGTCACGCTCGACCCGGTCACGCTGGGGCCGGTCACCTTGGGGGAGGTCACGCGCACGTGTGTGGCCCGCTTCGACGCCGCGCTCGCCGAGCACGATCAGGCCGCCGCCACGCAGGCCGTCCTCGACCTGGAGGCGGAGATCGTCAAGTGGTCGGCGGACCTGGAGGAGGACGAGGGCGGCGTCGGCCAGGCGCGGGAGGCGCTGCGCCATCTGATCGTGCGGCTCGGCCGGCTGGCCGACACCCGGGACCCCCGCGACCGCATCGCCCCGCTCGTCGAACCGCTGCTCGCGCTGCGCGGCCGCCTTCGCGACCAGGGCGCCTTCGACACGGCGGACGCGGTGCGCGCCGCCTTGACCGCCGGAGGCGTCTCCGTCAGCGACGTCCCCGGTGGCCACCGCTGGACCTGTCCCCCGGCGCACCGGTGACGGCCGTCGCCGAGGCGATCACGGCTCATCCCGGCCGGCTGCGGAAGGTTCGCAACAGCGCGGGGGGCGCTGTTGTCGAGGTGCCGCAGCGCGCTTTCAAGGGCATGGTGGTGTCCATGAGCCAGCCGCACGCCGGTCCCGGCGACGAGGACCGCCCGCCCTCCGCTGACGGCCACCACCCACAGGCCCGCGGCCACGGGCACGGGCACGGGCATGGTCACGGGCATGGACATGGTCACGGCCATGGTCACGGCCATGGACGCGGGCCTGGGGGGCTGCGCGACCGTGTCCTCCACTTCTTCCGGCCGCATTCCCACGAGGCGGCGGACAAGGTCGACGCCGCCATGGAGTCCTCCCGCGAAGGCATGCGGGCTCTGTGGATCTCGCTGGGCGGCCTGGGGGCGACCACGCTCATCCAGGCGGTGGTGGTCGCGATCTCCGGATCGGTGGCGCTGCTCGGCGACACCCTCCACAACGCCGCCGACGCGTTGACCGCGGTCCCGCTCGGCATCGCGTTCCTGCTCGGGCGCCGGCCGCCGAACCGCCGCTACACCTACGGCTACGGACGGGCCGAGGATCTGGCCGGGGTCGTCATCGTGGTGACGATCGCCGCCTCGTCGATCGTCGCGGCGTACGCGGCGGTGGGGCGGCTGCTGCACCCGCAGGAGGTGTCGAACCTGGGAGCCGTCGCCGGGGCGGCGCTGGCCGGCTTCGCCGGGAACGAACTGGTCGCCCGCTACCGCATCCGCGTCGGCCGGGCGATCGGGTCGGCGGCGCTCGTGGCCGACGGGCTGCACGCCAGGACCGACGGGTTCACCTCGCTGGCCGTGCTGGCGGGCGCGGGCGGCGTCGCCCTCGGCTGGACGTGGGCCGACCCGGCCGTCGGCCTGCTCATCACCGTCGCGATCCTGATGGTGCTCCGTCAGGCCGCGCGGGAGGTCTACCGCAGGCTGATGGACGCCGTCGACCCTGCCCTGGTCGACCGGGCGGAGGAGACGCTGCGCCGCACGCCCGGCGTCCTCGGCGTCGGCCAGGTGCGGCTTCGCTGGATCGGCCACCAGCTCCGCGCCGAGTGCGAGGTGATCGTCGATCCGGCGGCGACCGTCGTGACGGCCCACGAGGTCGCGGTCGAGGCCGAGCACGGGCTGATCCACGCCATCCCGCGCCTGACCGCGGCGATCGTCCACGCCGACCCGCTCCCCCATGACGGCGTCGACCACCACGCCGTGCTCGCCGACCACCAGCCGGAAGCGGCCCGGCCGGGGCCGCCGCCGGCGTGACCACTCGCGGAGTGGGTCGGGTGGCGAGTCACGCGGGCACGGCGAGGAGGCGGGTCACCGCGGCGCGCAGAACGCCCCGGACCGCGGCCGCGTCGTCCAGGTCGCCGCCCACCACGACGCCGTCGCGCACCAGCATCAGCATCGCGGCGGTGGCGGCGGTGTCCGGGTGGCCCATACCGGTGAGCAGCTCCTCCAGCAGGCCGCGGAACCAGCGGCGGTGCTCGGCGATGACCGCGCGGACGGGATGGGCCGCGTCGGGATACTCGGCCGCGGCGTTGACGAACGAGCAGCCCCGGAACCCCGGCCCGCAGGCGAGCTCCCCCAGGGTGTCGAAGAGGCGCAGGATCTTCTCGGCCCCGGGGGCCTCCAGGGTGTGCAGCATCCCGGCGGCCTCGCGCTGCCTGCGGCTCTCCTCGGCGAGGTACGCGCAGACCAGCTCGTCCTTGGTCGGGAAGTGGTTGTAGAAGGTGGCCTTGGCGACGCCGGCCTCGGCGATGATCCGGTCGACGCCCACGGCCCGGATGCCCTCGGCGTAGAAGAGCGCACGGGCGATGTCGAGGACGCGCCGGCGAGCCGGCCGGGTGAGCGACTGCTGCGGGGCCGTCGTGGTCATACTTTGACAATAACAGACGGACCTGTCTAGTCTCCATAAAAGACAGACAGGTCTGTCTAACACGAACCGCCGGGAGATCCTCATGAGCGTCATGTACACCGCCATCGCCACCGCCGCCGGCCGCGAGGGCCGCGCCGTCTCCTCGGACGGCAAGCTCGACGTGCAGCTCGACCGGCCCGCCGAGATGGGCGGCAAGGGTGAGGGCACCAACCCCGAGCAGCTCTTCGCCGCCGGTTACGCCGCCTGCTTCGCGAGCGCGCTGGACCTGACGGCCAGGCGTTCGAAGGTCGACATCTCGGACGCGGCGGTGACGGCCGAGGTCGGCCTGGGCTCCAACGGCTCCGGCGGCTTCGCACTCTCGGTGACGCTCCGTGTCGAGCTGCCCGACGACATCTCCCCCGAGACCGGCCGGGAGCTCGTCGAGGCGGCCCACCAGGTGTGCCCGTACTCCAACGCCACGCGCGGCAACATCCCGGTGGACCTCGTCATCGAGTGACCCCGCGCGGCCTCAGAACCAGCCGCGATGCCGCGCCATGGCGGCCAGCCCGTTCCGCAGGGCCGTCTCCACCGCGCCGGGGTGGTCGCCGTACCGGACGGTGAAGCGGTTGTAGACGTCGTGGCCGGAGGTCAGGAAGCCGCCGCGCCTGTCCGCCTCCAAGATCACGTCCATGGAGTGCGGCCCGGCGACGAAGGTCAGCTCCAGCTCGTTGAAGTGCCGCCGCCACTCCGGGCCGGCGTGGTACTCGATCTCCTGGAAGAACGGCAGGCTCGACCCGTGCAGCCTGCCGTTCTCCAGATCGGCCCGCTTGAACCGGAAGCCCATCCGGACGAGCGCGCCGAGCAGGTGATCCTGCTCCGGCAGCGGGTTGACGAACAGCGGGTCGAGGTCGCCCTTGTCGAGCGCCCCGGCGAGGGCCAGCTCGGTGGCGACGCCGAGCCGCATGCCGGGCAGCGGGTGACCGCCGACCGCGCTGATCGGCGTCTCCCAGGGCACAGGCACCGTGAACGGAACCGTCCGCGCCTCCCCGGCCCGCAGCTCGAACGGGCCGCTGACCCGTGACCGCTGGAAGCTGTACGTGGCGTGGTGCTCCTCGTCGCCGCGCTCGACCTCGACCACGGCGGTGAGGTCGACGGTGATGCCCTCCACCTTGTGATCGGAGGAGCCGCCGCGGAAGCGGACCTCCCCCGCGACAGTCGCGCCAGGACGGACCTGCGAGTCACGCAGCACCGTGTCCACCTCGACACCCGCGCCGAGCGCCGCCATCAGCTTCCGGAACACCACCGGCTCCTCCCGTCGATCGCCCGTCGATCTCCTGTCATCGCTGCCAACGCCCGGCATCGTGATCGGGTTCCCGCCGTACGGCCCGAGGCCCGGCGGCAGGCCCTTGCCTCACCGGAAGGGATGCGCAATCATTCCCACATATCGACATTCGATATGCGGGAGGGTTCGATGGCGAGAACGCGCTCCTACGCGGGCCCCCGGCTGATCCGCTTCCTCGCCGGCCTCACCGTCTGGATCGGGGTCATCGCCGCCTTCTGGGGCGTCGCGTACGCGATCAACGGAGCGACCCAGGCGAAGGGCCGGGTCACCGTTCCCGTCACGATCGGGAAGACGTCCGAAGGCGAGCCTCCCGAGATCCAGCTGCCGAAGGCGCACGTCCCGGACGCCGTCCGGCTGTCGGCCGTCGACGACGCTGTGGCGCTGAGCGCGCCCGGCTCGACCGTCGCCGAGCAGCTTCTGTCTCGTGGCGACACGGCGGTCACCGGCCTGTGCCTGGGGCTGGCCGCCGTGCTCCTGCGGAGGCTGCTGCTGTCGGTCCTCGAAGGCACCCCCTTCCGCGGGGGCAATCCGGCGCGTATCGCCGGCCTGGCCGGGCTGCTGCTGTTCGCCGCGATCGTGGGTGAGGCCCTTCCCGATATCGGCGCGGGCATCGTGCTCTCACGGCTCGATCTGGGCCCGATGTTCACAGCCGGGGTCTCCATCCCCATGGCGCCGATCCTCGTGGCGCTCCTGCTGCTCGTGCTCGCGGAGGCGTTCCGCCGTGGCGGCGAGCTCGCGGACGACGTGGCCGCGACGATCTGAGACGATCCGAGTGGAGAACGCGCACCACGAGGTCATCTGTCACCTCGACCGGCTGCTCGCCGAACGCGGCATGACCCTCGCCGAGCTGGCCGGCCGGGTCGGCGTGACGGTGGTCAACCTCTCGATCCTCAAGAACGGCCGGGCGAGGGCGATCCGGTTCTCCACGCTCACCGCGATCTGCCGGGTTCTCGGCTGCCAGCCCGGCGACCTGCTCACCGTGACGGCCGGACCTGAGTAGAGCGGAACGTGAGACTCCTCGCATATGCGCGGAAACCCAGGCCGCTGTAGAGCCGCATCGGCACGGGATGGGCGTCGTCCGGAGCGGAGGCACGGCAACCGTCCGTCAGAGCGCGTTCACGCCGGAATGCAGGGGCGGCAGGAGATGACGTTCAGGAGGGGTGTGAGGAGAGCCCGTCCGCGGGGGGATCTCCGGGGAGACCGACATGGCGGTGGAGCATCTGGTGCATGTGGCGGCGGAAACGGCGCATCGCCCGGGGATCACCCGGACCGCGGAGCCGGCCGTCGGCCTCCAGAACCCCTGTCTTGACGAATCCGTGGACACACCAGATCACCGACCACAGCGTGTATTCGACGTCGATGTCCACCTGGTCGCCCAGCACGCTCCCCACCGACTTGCCCATCATCGCCATGAGCGGCTGGACGTACTGCTTCTCCAGCTCGGCGACGTCGACGGCGTCCATCAGCCAGCGATGGATCCACAACGCGACGATCTCCGGATTGGCGACGTAGAAGTCCAGATAGCGGTCGAACAGCAGGTGGATCGACCCTGTCTCCTCCAGCTCCGCGGCCGCCGCCCCCAGCGCGGCCTGCTCGGCGCGGAACGCTCGTTCCATGACCGCCAGGTAGATGTCCCGCTTGCCGCCCAGCCGCCTGGTGAGCTCGGCCACGTCCAGACCCGCCGCGTCGGCGATCTGGCGGATGGAGGTGCTGTCGTAGCCGAGAGCAGCGAAGAGCCGGGTGGCGACGCTCAAGACGGCCTCGGACTGTCCCCTGTCGTCCTCGGATGTCATGAGATGGTCGCTACCCCGCATCCCCGGCGCCAACCCGTGGCGCCTATCACACCACCCCGCCTCAGAGCCGTCCCGGGCCCGGTCCGACGGCGCGGGCGGACGGCGCCGCGGCGTGCCCCATAAAAGGCGGCGGGCGCGTAAAGCCGTCCTTACTCGGGTCCAAACCGCCTGTTGCCATCATCGGTAACGTTCGATATTTTCATGACAACGCGGTTGACAAGCAGGCCCGGCTCAAGAGAAACGTAAGCACACTCAGGCCGATTCGCCAGCCTGATTGACAAAAGTCACGTCGAGCTTCATTGAGTGGGAGAAATGCCGATGAACCTGTACGCTGACGGCGTGAAAAGTACGCGTTCCAGCACCGCCGTACGGACACTCTGGGCGGTGGTCGCGGTGCCGGTCATCGCATTCGCGCTCTTCGAGATCATCAAGCATCGCGGATGGACGATCCCCCTCGCGCTCATCGCCGCCCTCGCCCCCGACCTGCCGTACGTGCTCGGTGGCGCCCGGAGCCTCCGCAAGGCCGCCGACCTGGCATTACGACTGCTGCACAACCCGTTGCTCCCGCTTGCGGTGATCATCTTCTTCAGCTTCTACGGTGATACGAACGACGACGCGGCGCCGGGCTTCACCTTCGGCCTGGTCTGGCTGGCGCACATCGCCGTACACCGGGCGCTGACCCCGTCACCGCGTCTGCGGCCCGCTCCGGGTGAGTAGCGTCACGACCGGAGGATTTCCTGTGACAGGCTCACTTCCGAGAATGTCGTCACTGCGGAGACGGCCGGAACCGAATGGAAACGCGCGATTTCAGTCCACCGCCACATATGGGTCCGGCGTGCACGCGGCGTCCTCGACGCGTTTCACCCACGTGAGTGCTCCCATAGCGGAGAACAGTTCGTGCGAGCGCGCGAAGAATTCCCCCGCGGCCGCCCGGTCGTCCATTCCACGGTGCAGAAAGCCCAGAGACAGGCAGGCGCGCGCCTCGCAGAAGCGGTCCGCGGCCCGCTTCGCCGTTTCGAGCGCCATCCGCAGGTCCTCCTCGGCGTCCGCGTACCGGCCGAGCCGGAACTTGACCTCCCCGAGTCCCCGCAGGGCGTGGGACCTGCCGCTCGTGTCCTTGCTGTCCCGCAGCAGGTCGAGAACGCGTTCGAACGCCCCGCACGCCTGCTCGAACGCCTCCTGCGCGAGCAGCAGCTCCCCCAGCCGGTAGAGCGCCAGGGCCTCGCCGCGGCGGCTGCCGATGGCCTTGGATATCGCGATCGCCTGTTTCAGCCGGTCGGCCGCCTCCGCCGTGCGGCCGAGGTCGAGGTAGACCAGCGCCATGCTGCCCAGTACGTGCGCCTCGGCGCTCTGGTCGCCGCACTCGTGCAGGATGTCGCGGGCCCGCTCGTAGCGGCTCAGCGCCGACAGGAGCTGCCCGTGCATCCGGTCGACCAGCGCGTTGTTGCGCAGGGCGAGGGCGTAGCCGTGGCGCTCCCCCGTCGCCTCGAACAGCTCGAGCGCCGCTTCGAAGTACGGCACGGCCTCCTCGTACGCGTGGAGGAACACCTCCATGGAGCCGAGGGCGTACATCATCGCGCCCCGGCCACGCTCGTTGCCCGCCTCGATGACCGCCGTCAGCGCGCAGTGGCTCACCGTCCGCCAGCTGTCGAAGTAGTCGCCGGTCTCGAAGAGGGTGATGCTGGTCAGCGCGAGATCCCAGCAGAACTCGTCGAGCCCCATCGAGGCGGCCTGCTTGACCGCGGCCACGATGAAGAACCGCTCGGCCGCCAGCCACTTCAGCGGCGCGGCGAGCAGGCGTGCGGTGGTTTCCTCGCCGAGATGGTGACGCGGGAAGTCGCCGTGGATGAGCGAATAGTCCCCGGCGTACTCGCTGCGGTGCGCCGCCTCCGCCAGGGCGACCAGGCAGCCGAAGACCTCGGTGAGCGCGAGCTGCCTGTCGGCCTCGGTCTCGTCGGTCTGCGACCGCTCACGCGCGTACAGACGCAGCAGATCGTGCAGCCGATAGCGGATCTGGCCGGCGGCGTCCCGCCCGCCGACCTCCAGCAGCTGCGCGTCCACGAGCTGCTCGATCAGGTCCTCGGCGTTGCCCTCGCCGGCCAGCGCGGCGGCCACCCAGAAGGCGAAGTCGGGCGCGTCCAGCATGCCGAGCCGCCGGTAGAGCCGGGCCGCCTCGGGAGACAGACTCTGGTAGCTGAGCCGGAAGCTGGCGCGGATGCCCACCTCGCCCACACTCAGCTCGTCCAGGCGCCGTTGCTGGTTCTGCAGCCGGGCGGCGATCGTCTGGACGGTCCAGTGGGGCCGCGACGCCAGGCGGCCGGCGGCGATGCGCAGCGCGAGCGGCAGCCGGTCGCACAGCGTTCCGAGCAGGGTGGCGCCCTCCGGGTCGGCGGCGATCTGGCTGCCCGCGAGCTTGCCCATCAGCTCGGCGGCCTCCTCCTTCGCCAGCACGTTGAGCGGGAGCTGCTGGGCGCCGTACCCGGCGACGATGCCGTCCAGGCAGGCCCTGCTTGTCGCGAGCACGCAGCAGCGGCCGGAGCCGGGGAGCAGCGGAATGACCTGCTCGGCCGTCCGCACGTTGTCCAGGAGGATCAGCACGGTCCGGTTGGACAGGACGCTGCGGTAGAGCGCCGACCGGTCGTCGAGGGTCTCGGGCACCTGCTTGCCCGGCACGCCGAGCAGCCGCAGGAACCGGTCGAGTGCGGCATGCGGGGGCACCGGACCGTGGTGCTCGTCGTATCCGCGCAGGTCGGCGAAGATCTGCCCGTCCGGGAACCGGGCGGCCGCCCGGTGCGCCCAGTGGATCGCCAGCCCCGACTTGCCCACACCCGCCGTCCCGGTGATCAGTGCGATCCTCGGGACCTCCGACCGGCCTTCCAGCAGGGTCTCGTCCAGCAGGGCCAGCTCGTCCGACCGGCCCGTGAAGGCGTACACGTCGGGCGGCAGCTGCGCCAGGGGGAAGGCGACGTTGGCGGGCTCCGGCTCGGGCGGGGGCTCGGGCGCCGGGGGCGCCTCCTCCTGCGGCCACAGGGTCGGCGCGTCCTGAAGGATCGCCTCGTGCAGGCTCCTCAGCTCGGGACCGGGCTCCAGGCCGAGCTCGTCGACCAGGAGCCGCCGCGCCTCCTGGAAGTTGTCCAGGGCCTCGGCCCGCCGTCCCAGCCGGTACAGGGCCAGCATGAGCAGGCCGCGGAGCCGCTCGCGCAGCGGGTTCTCGGCCACCTGCATGAGCAACTCGTCCAGGACCGCCTGGTCGTTGGCCAGCTCGATCTCCAGCGCCAGCCACTCCTCCAGGACCGCGCATCGCAGCTCGTCCAGCCTGATGGCCTGGCTGTGCAGCCGGGCGTTCTCGATGCCGGCGAGGGAGGGTCCCCGCCACAGGTCGCGCGCCGACCGGAGCAGCCTCGCGGCCTTCGCCCGGTCGCCGCGCGCGACGGCGTCCCTCGCCTCGGCCCGGCGCTCCCGCGCCGTCTGCAGGTCCAGCACCACCCTGTCCGGGCGCAGAAGGTAACCGGGGTGCCGGGTGACGATCAGGTCGTCCTCGCCCAGGGCGTCGGCGAAGGCCCGCCGGAGGCCGAACACACAGGTCGCGATCTGGCTGCGCGCGGTCGCCGGCGCGTCATGGTCCCAGACCACCTCGATGAGCGTGTTGACCGGGACGACCGTACCCGCGTTGAGGGCCAGTGTGATCAGCACGGCCCGTTGCCGGGCTCCCCCGATACCGAGCGGTTCGCCGCCCACCAGCACTTCGAGTGGCCCGAGAATATTGAATTCGACTTGCGTCCCCATGACCCCCCCGGCTCGCTGGTCATCTCATGCGTCTATCGACGGATCGTCCGACAAGCTGGCTAGGACACGTCACGATTTAACACCAAAATTCTCTATAGCGCCATACCGGCCGCGTCATAGCGATTGTTCACCCCCTGTCAGCGTCGGCGACCCGCACCATTTGGAGCGTTTTCCGACCGGCCGGTGTCATGAGTCCGGGCGACCACGAGGTGTCCGAATCTATCTCCACGCTGACCCCTGTGACGCCGGGCACCTCTCCGACGCGGAGCTCGACAGCCTGCATGATCGTCGGCAGAGCCATGCAGAAGGGCGACGTCAGGCTGAGGACGACCGTCACCCGGCCCGCCTGGTCCGCGCGCACGTCACGGACCAGACCGAGCTCCCGCAGGCTCAGCGGGCGCTGCCACGCCTGGCTGCAGGGATCAAACACCTGGTCCAGCGCCGCCCTGACGGCCGCGTCCTCCGGTGCCGCGTGCTCCGTCATCGCGCTCCCTCCGCCCACGCGGGCTCGGACTCGCTCCAGGAGGACCAGGCCGGCAGCGGGGGCCCACCGGCGCGGGCGCGGGCGAACTCGTCGTCGGCGATGCGCTTGCCCGCGGCCTCCAGGTCCAGCCCGACGACCGAGGCGTAGTTGGCGCCGAGAATGCCCTGCCGCTGTTCCCGGGTGATTTGGTCCAGCCCGTATCTGTCGAGCGTCTGCTGCGGGAATTGCAGCTCGGCAAGACATTTGACAATTGGCTGTGGATGGAAGTGATTGGCGCCTGTCGAGAAGAATATTTTCTCAGCACCACCGAGCGAAATGAATTGTGCGAGAGCGTCCTGTACATATCCGACTCCCCCCTGTAGCAGCGCCGAGCTGATCTCCAGGTTCGCGTACACGTTGGGGTAGCGCATCAGGGCGAGGGACACCTCCTCGACGAACGGTGGCAGACCCGCGTGCACGATCTCCCAGAGAAGGGGGTAGCGCACCGCGACCACCTCGAGGTCGTCGATGCCGAACGGCTTCATCGGCACCAGCCCGTTCGGCACGACCTTGTGCACGGCGATCACCTTGAGCCCGAGCTCGACGGCGAGCTCGAACAGCGGGGCGAACTCCGGGTCGTCGAGCCGCCAGGAGGCGTCCGGCGAACCCGACGTCGGGTAGAGCTTGAGGCCGATCGTCTCGGGGATCGCCTCGACCTGCTCGCGCAGGTCACGCAGGCAGGCGTCGATCCCGTCGAGCGGGTTCACGCCGGCGTAGATGACGAACCGCTCCGGCCAGCGCTCGGCCAGCTCGCGGTTCTTCTCCCCCCGGACCAGCCCGTCGTCGAAGAGGCTGTCGATCCGCAGCCGGTGGTGGACGGCCATGTCGATGTCCGACTCGAGGAACAGGGTGCGGGCGAGCGACTCCGGCGACCAGTCCGTGAAGAACGCGCTCTGCGGGATGCGGTGGCCGTCCGGGGCGTACCGTTCGTGCAGCTTCCACAGCATCTCCCGCAGGGCGTAGGAGTAGAGCCCCGTGTGCGGGTCGGGGGAACGGAGGTTGCGGTCCTCCAGGTTGTACGCGTGGACGGTCGCGTCGATCACGAACATTCCGTCGATCATCGACTGCTCCTCTCTTCGACTCTGCGCTTGAGCGCGGTGTTGAGCTGTTCGAATCCGGCGCGGGCGCCGCGGATGGTGCCGCCGCCGAACGGGACGAGGAGACCGCTGAACGTCTCCCGATGCACCAGCCGGGTGCCCGCGCCCTCCGGGCCGATCAGGAACTCGTGGACGCCGTCGAACAGCCGGGGCAGCGCGAGGGTGCCCTTCCATCGCAGGGCGCGGCCTGGCTCGGCGGTCAGCAGGCGGGGCTGGAACGTCATGGACTTGCCTCCGGGCGACGCGATGCGCACCGTCAGCCGCTCACCGGGGACCAGCGGGCCGCTGATCTCCCGTACGAAGGGATTCCACTCGGGGTATCGCGCGAAGTCGGCGATCACCTCCCAGACCTGGCCCGGGGGCGCGTCGATCACGGTGGTGGTGTCGATGGTGCGGGTCACTCACACCTCCGAAAGGACGTACGGGGCGGGCCTGGTGGCGTGCTCGACGACCTGGTCCACGAGGATCCGCAGGCGCCGGGCCGTCTTGTCGTCGGTGCAGACGTCGCCGACGAACGGCGACCGCAGACCGTTGACGATCACTCCCATGGGAGCCGTCCAGGCGCGCAGCGCGTGCAGGGTGGTGCGCATGCTCTCCAGGGCGGTCGCGGCGCCGCGGTCCCCCGCTCCGACCGCCAGGCAGCCGGCCACGCGGTTCTCCAGGTAGGGCGGGCTGTCGCGGGACAGGTCCTCGGCGTAGTCGAGGGCGTTCTTGACCAGCCCCGACAGCCCGCCGTGGTAGGCGGGGGCGGCGAGGATCAGCCCGTCGGCGTCGCGCAGGGCCGTGACCAGCCGCAGCGCCTCCGGGGTGCGGACCCGGCTGTCGGGCTCGTACGGCGGCATCCGCAGGTCCTCCCCGGACAGGACGGTGACCGTGGCACCGGCGCGACGGGCGAGGTGGGCGCACGCCTCGAGGGCGGCCGTGCTGACGGAGCCGGCGCGCAGCGACCCGCCGACCGCGAGCAGATGGGGCATCTCAAGCCTCCAGGAGGTGGTGGACGTGAGCGGCGGCGCGCGCCGCGCTGGCGACGGTGGCGTCGGCGAGCATCCCCTCGGGGCCGACCCAGTCCCCCGCGAGATAGACGCCGGGCCGGCCGGGCACGTCGGACCGGGGGCGGCCGGCCAGGCCTCCGGTGCGCGGGTCGGGCAGGGCGCACGCGGTGATCATGCTGGGCAGGAACCGGGCGTGCACGAGATGGTCGCGCCAGCCCGGCTGGCAGACGTCGAGAAGCCGCTCCAGGCGGGCGCGGGTGTCGACGCCCGGCGGCTGGCCCCCGTAGTGGACGAGGTGGATCACCGCGCCGCCGGGCGGGGCCAGCCGTGCCGCGGCGGAGGCGACGGAGAGGTAGACGGGCTCGTCGAAGCCGTAGACGAAGGTCACGTCCGGGTTGGGCAGGCGGCTCAGGGCGACGTCGAGGCACGCCGAGCGGACCCGGACCGGGTGCCGCTCCGCCTCGCCGGCGGGGCCCGGCAGGGCGGGCAGGCCGGCCAGCTCCGCGGCCTGGCCTGGGGCGAGACCCGCCAGGACGACGGCCCGGGCGTCGATCCGCTCGCCTCCGGCCAGGTGGACCGCGGCGCCGCCGCCCGTCCGCGTGACGTGCTCGACGCCGACGACCTTCGCGCTCGTGCGCAGCCGTCCTCCCGCGCGCTCCACGGCCGCGGTGAGCGCGTCGACCACGGCCTGCCAGCCGCCGTCGAGATAGCGGACGCCGTGGCGCACGTCGCGTAGCTGCCCGGCGAGCGCGTCGGCGCTGACCTGGCCCGGATCGGTGAGATAGCTGCTGACTCGCAGCAGCGCGAACGCGGCCTGCCTGGCACGCGGTGTGGGCAGCCGGCGGGCGAGCCAGTCGGCGCCGCTGATCTCGGCCAGCCCGGCCGACGGGCGGGACGTGGCCAGCAGCCGGGCCACGGCCGCCCGCTCACCGAGGCCGAGGAGGGGGGTGCGGGCCAGCCCGCCCGCGCCGGCGAACCCCGGGGCCAGCTCGCCCCGGTACAGGCATCGGCCCTGAGCCATGTGCGGCGACCCGCCTCCCGGCCGTACCCCCACCCGGCGCAGGACGCGGGCGGCGGCGCCGCGGGACAGCGCGCGTGGCCCGAAGTTGAGCAGGTGTCCCGCGTGGTCGGTGGTCCTGGCCCGGCCGCCCAGCGCCGATCTGCCCTCCAGCAGGAGCGGGCGGCGGCCGCGTCCGGCGAGGAGGGCGGCGGTGGTCAGCCCGGCCAGGCCACCGCCGATCACGACCGCGTCGTACGGCGCGCCGCTCACTCCCCCGGCCCTTCGGTGAAGGCGTCGGGGAGCCGCCCCGCGATGAGCGACTGGACGATCTCCGGGCGCCGCAGCTTCCCGCTGGACGTCTTCGGCAGCGACCCGCGGCGGACCAGCACGACGCGCTGGACGGTCAGCCCGGTGCGCGAGGACACGGAGCGGACGACCGCGGCCCGCAGCGCGGCGGGGTCGTCCACCTGCCCCCTGAACTCGACGAGGACGACCAGGGCCTCGCCCCGGTCGGGGTCGGGGCAGCCGACGGCGGCGGTCACCGTCCCCGATGGCGCGACGTCGGCCGCCGCCGCCTCGATCTCGTACGGCGTGTAGTTGCGCCCGCCGATGATGATCAGGTCTTTGATCCGGCCGGTGACGTAGAGCTCGCCGTCGATGAGGAGACCGCGGTCGCCCGTGCGGAGCCAGCCGTCGCCGAGGACGCGGCGCGTCTCCTCCGGGTCGCCGTAGTAGCCGTTCATCGCGGAGGAGGTGCGGAGCCGGATGTCCCCTTCGGTGCGCCCCGGCAGGGGCCGGCCGTCCTCGCCGGTGATCCGGACCTCGACCCCCGGCAGGGGCGGGCCGCACGAGACCAGCTCAAGCACCGGCACGTCGCCCTCGCGGGCGTCGACGGCTCGGCCCGACGCCCGCAGGAAACCGTGGTCGACGCGGCGGGTGCGGACCGGCGAGCCGGGGTCGGCGAACGTCGCCGCCAGCCCGATCTCCGCCATCCCGTAGCAGGGCACCATGCTCCGTGGGTGCAGGCCGTACGGCCGCATGCGCTCCTGCCAGGCCCGCACGGTGGGGGCGTCGACGACCTCGGCCCCGTTGAGCGCGGCCCGCCATGAGCTGAGATCGAGGTCCTTGAGCGCGGCGTCGCTCAGCCGGGTCGCGCACAACCGGTAGGCGAAGTTCGGCGCGGCCGAGATCGTGCCGCGGAAGTACGAGATGGTCCGCAGCCAGCGCTCGGGCGAGAGGGCGAACGACATAGGGGACAGCAGGGCGACCGGTACGCCGTGCATGAAGGTGGATAGCAGGATGCCGATCATGCCCATGTCGTGGTGCAGGGGCAGCCAGCCCACCGTGAGGTCTCCGTCGCGCATCCTGAGCCGGGAGCCGATCGCGGCGATGTTCGCCATCGCCGCGCGGTGGGTCAGCGCGACGCCGCGGGCCGCCTTGGTGGTGCCCGAGGTGAACTGGATCAGGGCCAGCTCATCGGGGTCGGCGGCCGGCCCCCTCGACCAGCCCGCCGACGTGAAGGGAGGCGTGACCATCGGCACCCGATGCTCGGCGCAGACCGGGCCCACCAGCTCTCCGAGCGAGGCGTCCACGACGAAGGCCCGGGGACGGGCCACGCGGATCATGTGGCGGATCCGGTCGGCGCCCGCCCGGCGGCGGCTCGGCAGCACGGCCGGCTCGGTGAGGAACGGCACCGCGCCGGCGAGCTGGCAGCCGAAGATCGTGGCGAGCAGGTCCCTGCCGGTGTCGAGGCACACCCCCACCCTGTCCCCGGGGGACACGCCCCGGTCCACCAGCGCCGACGCGGCCCGGCCGGCCAGCTCGTACAGCTCGCCGACGGTGATGCCCTCCGGCTCGTCCTGCAGGTAGTAGGCCACCGCGCCGGGCTCGCTCTGGGCGCGCGAAGCCAGGGCCGCGCCGAGCGTGGGGGCCCGGCGCAGCGCGGCCAGGGGTCCGCCGGGCTCCCACCAGGCGCGGGCGGGGTGGACGGCGGAGGTCATTGTGGCGGCGACGTCCTCGACGGTCATGCCGACCTCCAGGGGTAGCCGTTGGCGTCCATGTCGCGGGCCGCGCCGGTGACCGCCGTCAGCAGCTCGTCGATGTCGGCGTCGGAGTGGGCGTCGCCCGTGAACAGCATCGGCAGGCTGAGCATGTAGACGCCCCTGCGGCGGAGCATCAGGGTCAGCAGGATGACCGCGATCGGGTCGACCGCGTCGGCGAACTCCCGGTAGCCGGGGTAGTCGTCCTCGGCCACGAACCCGAAGGAGCCGATGAAGTCGCCGAACCCGAGCAGCCGCAGGGGGATGCCGGTCTCGGCGCGGAACTCGCCCAGCCGGGCCCGGATCCGGTCCACCTTGGCGCGTGTCCGCGCGTAGTAGGCGTCCCCCTTGTCGCGGAGCAGGCTGAGTGAGGCGAACGACGCGGCGAGGGCGAGGGTGTTGCCCGCGTGGGTGGTCTGGACGCAGGTCTTGCGGCCGAGGTCCGTCAGGGCCATGCCGCTCGTCTGCGCGTGCTCCAGCATCCGCGCGTCGCCGCCGACCGCCGACAGCGGGATGCCGAGACCGCTGATCACCTTCCCGTAGCAGTACAGGTCGGCGTGGATGCCGAAGTGGGTGGCCGCGCCGCCGGGGCCGTACCGGAAGCCGGTCAGGACCTCGTCGAGGACGAAGGGGATGCGCAGCGCCGCGCAGACGTCCGCCGCGCGGCGGATGACGGGCACCGTCCGCTCGGCGTACGGGAAGGAGGAGCTGACCGCCTCCCCGAGGACGCAGGCGAGCTCCCCGGCGTGCCGCTCGATCAGCGCCGCGGCCTGGTCGGCGTCGTTCGGCAGGATCAGCAGGTCGGGCACGGGTGGCAGGCCGGTCAGCGCGGGCAGCGGCCGGACGCCGTTCTCGTCGATCGGGGGGAAGGGCTCGACGGGATGCCCGTGGTACCAGAAGGCCGTGTTGTGCGCGGCGATGTCGTGCACGCCGTGCAGCGCTCCCTCGAACTTGGCGACCATGCGCCGGCCGGTGTGGGCCCGGGCCAGCCGGATTGCGGCGGCCGTCGCGTCGGTCCCCGAGTTCAGGAAGGCGAACTTCTCGCAGTGCGGGACGAAGGTGCGCAGCAGGTCGGTGAGCCCCAGCTCCAGCGGGTGGAAGTAGCCGTTGCCCGGTTGGGTGCCCAGGTGCCCCCGGACGAAGTCGGCGACCGGCCCCGGGTTGTGCCCGTGGAGCGCCTGCGCGCCGAAGCCGAGGTGGGCGTCGAGGTAGACGTTGCCGTCGGCGTCGGTGATCCGGCACCCCTCGGCCCGCGTCACGGCGAGCGGGAACTGCGGCGCGTGGAAGGGCCACAGCACGTGGTTGGAGACCGAGCCGCGGCGCAGCCGGTCGGCCAGCCCGGCGGAGGTGGCCTGGCGCTCGCCCAGGTCGGTGAACAAGTCGATGATCCACTGCTCGCCGAGCAGCCCCGCGATCATCTCATCGGTGGCCGCGGCCGTGCGGGCGGTCATGGCCGCCGCTCCGCGCGGAAGACGCCGTAGCGCATGACGCCCCGGTCGTACGCCTGCCGCATCAGCGGCACCGAGTTGATGAACCGGAAGATGTCGATGCCCTTGGCCCGGACGAGCCGCCAGATGTACGACGGGTCGCGCAGCAGGGGCCGCACGATGTCGGACGACAGCTCCCAGGTGGCGCGGGTGTTCTCGGTCCAGTCCTCGGCGCGGGTCCCGGTGAGGCCGGCCTTCTCACACAACCGCTCGTACTCCGGGATGGGCAGCACGTGGGAGACGACGAAGTCCCGGTAGATGCGGCGCAGCAGCCGGGACTCCGACTCGTCGAGCGCCGTGTCGCGGGCGCACCAGGTCGCGACCACGAGCACGCCGCCGGGGCGCAGCACGCGGGCGCACTCGGCGATGAACGCCGCCTTGTCGGGCATCAGCTCGCAGCTCTCCAGCGCCCAGACGACGTCGAAGGACGCGTCGGGGTAGCCGGTGGCCATGGCGTCGGCGACACGGAAGGTGACGCGGTCGGCGACGCCCGCGGCGTGCGCCTTCGCGGTGGCACGCCGCACCTGCTCCTCGCTGAGGGTGATGCCCTCCACCTCGCAGCCGAGCGTGGCGGCCAGCCGGATGGCCGACGCGCCGATACCGCACCCGGCGTCCAGGACGCGGGAGCCGCGCGCGACCGGGGCGAAGGAGGCGAGCTCGTCGACCAGCCGCTCCTGGGCGGTGTGCCGGTCGGTCTTGTCCTCCCGGCTGTCCCAGAAGCCGTGGTGGATGTGCTCGCCCCACAGGTCCTCGTACAGGTCGACGAGGTTGTCGTAGTGGTTGCGTATGGCGTCGTGCAGGTCGGGGGTGGTCCAGTGTGGTTCCAGAGCGGTATCCATGCTGATCCGTTCCAGGGGCGCGTGGGTGGTTAGAACTGGACCAGGGCGGATTCCATGGTCAGCCCCGGCCCGAAGGCCATGAAGACGCCGTACTCGCCGGGCTGGGGCCGGCTTCGGCGCAGGATCCGGTCGAGGATGAGCAGGATCGTCGACGAGGAGCAGTTGCCGTATTCGGCGAGGATGGCGAGGGAGGCGGCGAGCTGCTCGTCCGAGAGTCCCAGCCGCTGGCCCACGAACTCGACGATCTTGGGGCCGCCGGGATGGATGCCCCAGTGGGCGATGTCCCGCAGGTCCAGCCCCTCGGGCCGTAGCAGGGTCCGGATGAACGGCTCGATCGCCTCGGAGAGGTAGAGGGGCACGTACGGGGACAGCGACATGCGGAACGCGTCGTCCTGGATGTGCCAGGACATCGCGTCCGACGTGGCGTAGTGCGTCTCGGTGTGGGTGCGCAGGATCCGCGGCCCCGGACCGCTGTCACCCGCCAGCAGCAGCGTGACGCAGGCGTCGGCGAACAGGCTGTTGACGACCATCTGCTCCTTGCTGACCTCGGGCCGCAGGTGCACCGAGCAGACCTCGGCGCAGGTGACCAGGGCGTACTCGCCGGGGCGGGTCGCCACCGCGTCCATCGCCACCTTGAGCGCGTTGAACGCGGCGTAGCAGCCCATGTGCCCGACGAACGTGCGGCGCAGGTCGGCGCGCAGGCCGAACTCCTTGGCCAGCAGCATCTCGGGGCTCGGCCCGGCGTAGCCGGTGCAGCTCGCCATCACGTACGTGCCGATCCTGGCCCGCTCGACGTCGTCCAGGACGGACGCGATGGACGAGCGGCCCATGGCCAGGACGTTGCGCTCCCAGGCCTGCATGCGCAGCTTCATGCCGGGGAAGCCGTCGCTGAACTCCTGCCTGGGATCCCAGGCCAGGTGCCGGGACTTCACCTGTGACGCGGAGAAGGTCCGCTCGGCCTGGGGCAGGTCGCGGTAGAGCAGCCGGAAGAAGCCCTGGAACAGCTCGTCCTGGCCGTACGCCACGCCGGGCGTCGCCGTGGCCGTGGCCATGATGCGGGCACCGCTCACCGGACCGGCGCTTCCGCCGCGTGCCGCGCCTCGGCGGCGGACTTGATCGCCGACAGGAACCCCACGGTCACGTCGTCGCTGGTGCGCCTGGCGAAGGGCTCCACCAGCGGAACCATCACGGGGGCGATGTCGACCTGCGCCTCCGACCAGGTCTCGATCTCGACGACGCTCGTGCCGGGCGCGGCGCCGCCGCTCGTCCTGAGCACGCCGCCCGAACGGAAGTTGTGGACGCCGTGCGGCTCCCACCGCAGCGCGCCCTCGTCGGCCCGGTCGAAGGTCACCTCGTAGTCGGGCGTCATGCGGACGGCGCCGTTGGTGACGGTCGTGAGGACGTAGTGGTAGATCTCCGTCCCGGAGGGGCTCTCTCCCGGGCGGCGCTCCAGCAGGTCGACGCCGGGCATCAGGCGGGCGTGCCCGGGGATGTCCGCGAGCAGGGCTCGGACCTCGCCGGGGTCGCGGCTCACCTCGATCGCCCCCCGGCTGTCCGTTCGTATCCAGACCATGGTCTCCGGCTCCCCTCAGCGAGTCTTGACTGCGTGACCGATGTAACTGACCCCGAGCCCGCCGCCGACGCGGAAGGAGCCGACCCGGCGGGTGCGCGCGAAGGCGGAGATCTGGCCGAGCAACGAGCGGGACGGGGTCAGCCCGCGCATCTGGGCCGGCTTCAGCCCCGCGGCGGTCAGCAGCGCGCGGGCCTCGGGGGGCCGGATGAACATGCGCCAGTCGTGCGTGTTCGGGTGCACGATCTTGAGCACCCGTTCCGCCAGCAGGATGGCCACCAGGTAACTGCGGATGGTCCTGTTGACGGTGTCGTAGATCAGCATCCCGCCGGGCCGCAGCACGCGGGCCGCCTCGGCCAGCGCCCGCGGCACGTCGTCGAAGTGCTCCAGGACGTCGGACATGACGACGGCGTCGACGCTTCCGTCCTCCATCGGCAGGTCGTACGCCGAGCCCACCTGGTAGTCGACCTCGACGTGGGCCCATTCGGCGTGCTTGCGGGCCGTCTCCACGGTGCCGGGCGACAGGTCGACGCCGGTGACGCGGTAGCCGTACGACGCGAGCCGCTCCGACACCAGGCCGCCTCCGCAGCCGACGTCCACGACCCGGATCTCCTCCGCCCGCGCGCCGAGCCCGCTGAGGATCCCGTCGCAGTACGAGATCCGCGCCGGGTTCATGGAGTGCAGCACCCCCAGGGGGCCGGCCGGGTCCCACCAGCCGTCGCCGACGACGTCGTAGTACTGGTTGTCGATGCGTGTCGTCATCACATCCACCTCGGGGTCTCGATGGGGCTGATGCCGAACGCCTGCTTGCCGATGAACTCGCGGGCCTGGTCGGCGGTGAAGGGCAGCAGCGGCCCGGCCTTGACGTCGCGCCAGATCTGCGCGATGCGCGACCCGTCCCTGATGGCCGAGCCGCCGATCACCTCGAACGCCGCCGACACCACGGCCTCGGCCTCGGCGGTGACGAAGTACTTGGGCACGCACGTGTCCGCGACGAAGCCGAGCAGGTCCTCCCCCGGCTCGACGTGCTCGGTCGCGTACGCGGTGAGCAGGGCGTTCATGGTGGCCAGCCGCGCGCGCATCCGGGCGATGGCGAACTGGACGCCCGGCAGCCGGCCCACGTCCCGCACGGCCGTGTTCGAACGGCCCTTCGTCGTCTCCACGGCCAGCTCGTAGGCCCGTTCCGCCAGCCCGAGGAACACCGCGGCGAAGCAGTAGTGGCCCCACTGCTGGCGGGACATGACGAACAGGGGAGCCAGCCCGTCGGGGAAGAGCTGGGCGTCGCCGTCGACGCGCAGCCCGTCCAGCCGCAGCGAGTGGGAGCCGGTCATGGTGAGTGCGCCGCCCCGCCAGGGGCGTTCGACGCGCAGCCCGTCGCCCGCCGCCGCCGTCTCCACCACGAAGGCGGACAGGTCGAAGGGGGGCTCCAGGATGCCGTCGGCGACGGCGGCGGTGACGATCAGATGGGTGGCGGCGTCGAATCCGGTGGCGAAGTGCTTGAGCCCGTCGAGCACGAAACCGTCGCCGTCGCGGCGGGCGGTCGTGGACGGCCGGGTCCAGTTGCTGCCCGAGGACTCGTCGGTGAACGGGCCGATGACGAACGCGCCGTCGGCGACGGCCCGCATGAGCTTCTCGTGCCAGGGGCCGCCGGTCTGGTCGCGCAGCGAGGCCGTGATGACGGTGTGGATGCTCAGCGCGAACGCCGTGGAGCCGCAGCCGGCCGCGACGGTCTTCAGCAGCTCCACGTTCTCCGCGAGGGTGGCCTCGATGCCGCCCAGCGCCGCCGGGACGTTGATGGCCGTGACGCCGGCCGCGACCAGGTCCGCGATGTTCTCCGCGGCGAAGCCGCCCTCGTCGTAGTGTTCGAGCGACCGGCGCTCGAACACCGGGGCCAGGTCGCGGGCGGCCTCCATCACGGCCGCCCAGCGGCGGTCGCGCTCGCTCAGCTCGCCCATCTCGGCTCCTCGAAGATCGGGATGTCGAGCGCCTGCTTGCCGGCCCACTCGTACGTGGTGTCCAGGCCCGGCGGCACCAGCAGCCCGGCCGCGGCGTCGCGGTAGAACCGCTGGAGGGGACTCTTGCGCAGCAGGCCGCTGCCGCCCTGGACCCGCAGGGCCAGGGTGACCACCTCGTGGGCCAGCGAGCAGACGCTGGTCTTCATCAGGCTCATGTCGATGTAGTGCGCCAGCGGGTCCGGGTTGCCGTGGTCGGCCCGTACGGCGGCGTAGAGGTGCGCCTCGGCGGCCGCCACCTTCGTGACCATGTCGGCCACCGCGAACTGGACGCCCGGCAGGTGCGCCACGGTCCGGTCGAGCACGTTGAGCCGCCGCTCCCGCTGCACGGCCACGACGTGGTCGAGCGCGGCCCGCGCGATGCCCACGAAGACCGAGGCGAAGCTGCACCACGCCCAGTGGACGCCCGACATGAACAGCAGGGGCAGGTTGCCCACGCCGCCGACCAGGTGCTCGTCACCGGCGAACATGCCGTCGATGCTGAGCGAGTGGCTGCCGGTGGCGCGCATGCCGGCGGCGTCCCACTCGGCGCTGACCGTGACGCCCTCCTCCGGCTTGGGGACCAGGAAGGCCAGCGGCTGGGGCACGCCCCTCTCGTCGGGCCGCACCGCCGACAGGAACAGCAGCGACGCCCCCGGGTAGCCGGTGAAGAAGCTCTTGCGCCCGGTCAGGCGGTAGCCCCCGGGGACGGGGGTGGCGACGGTCCCGGGGTGCCACCAGTTGCCGCCGACGCCCGGCTCGCTGAACCCTCCGGCGATGACGGCGCCCTCGTCCACGACCTTGCGGTACGCCCACGCGCACTGGTCGCCGGCGACGGCCGCCAGCATGGCGAGGCCGTGGATGTGCATGTTGATGGCGAACGCGGTCGAGGCGCATCCGCCGGCCAGTATCTGCTGCGCCTTGCACAGCTCTTCGAGCGTGGCGCCGCCCCCGCCGTGCTCGGCGGGGACGGTCATGGCGCTGTAACCGGTGTTGACCAGGTCGGCGAGGTTCTCGTGCGGGAAGGTGCCGTCGACGTCGTGCGCGTCGGCCCGCTCGGCGAACTTCTGCGCCAGCTCGGTCGCGAGGGCCACGTAGTCCCTGCGCTCAGCCATGGTCGCTCCCGGCCGGGCTCAGCGTCCGCACGGGCTCTTCGATCGCCCAGCCGAGGTGGGCGGCCAGGCTGGCCACCGTGTCCGACATGCTGGCGCCGGCGAACCAGGGGCGCAGGTCCACGCCCGGCTCCACGCGGCGGATGCGCTGGCTGAGCTCGACCAGGTCGAGCGAGTCGAAGCCGAGGTCGACGGTGAGGGAGTCGGCGGCCTGGATGGTGCCGGCGTCCAGGGACGGTTTGACCCCGGCGATGTGGTGGACGAGGACGCGGTTCATGAAAGCCTCCCGGGCTTTACCAGGTGACGGGCAACTCGCGGAGGCTGTGCACGATCATCCCGCTGGTGAGCTGGAGGCTCTCCACGGGGACGGCCGCGCGCAGGTCCGGGAATCGGCGGAACAGGGACGAGATGGTGATCTGCAGCTCCGCTCTCGCCAGCGACGCGCCCAGGCAGTGGTGGATGCCGTGCCCGAAGGCGAGGTGCGGGTTGCCGCCGCGGTCGATGTCGAACCGGTCAGGATCGGCGAAGCGGAACGGATCGTGGTTGGCGGCCGGGATCGCGGCCATGACCAGGCTGTTCTTGGGGATGGCCACACCCGCGACCTCGACGTCCTCCAGCGTGACCCGCTGCGGGCCGCCGTCGCCGATGGGGCAGGTGCGCAGGATCTCCTCCACCACCGCGTCGATCTTCGACGGGTCGTCCCGGAGCCGGGTGACGATCTCCGGGTGGCGCAGGAGCGCGAGGGTGCCGGTGCCGATCGTGCTGGTGGTGGTCTCGGTGCCGGCGACGATGATGGTGATGCCCATGATGATCAGTTCGAGCAGGTCCAGCTTGCCGTCGTCGTCGTGGGCGGTGACCAGGGCGCTGAACAGGTCGTCGCCCGGCTCGGCGCGCTTGCGCTCGACGAGCTCGGCGAAGTAGAAGGCCAGCTCCTGCTTCTTGTGCTCGACGACCTCGGGGGTGTGCAGGGTGAGCGACACCATCGCCGAGGACCAGTCGCGGAACTTCTCCCGGTCCTCGTACGGCACGCCGAGCAGCTCGCAGATGACGATGATCGGCAGCGGCAGGGCGAGCGCCTGCACGAGGTCCACCGGGCGCGGCCCGGCGGCCATCTCGTCGAGCAGCCGGTCGGCGATCTCCTGGATGCGCGGGCGCAGCGCCTCGACCCTGCGGTTGGTGAACTCGCGGGCCACGAGGCGCCGCAGGCGGGTGTGCTCGGGCGGGTCCATGGTGAACAGGCCGCCGGAGGCCGGGGGCGTCTCGGTCAGCCGGGGCGCGTCCGGCACGGCGGTGGCCGCCCGGCTGAACGCGAGGTCGGCGAGCACGCGCTTGACGTCCTCGTACGGGGTGATGATCCAGCCCCGGTCCCCGCTCGGCAGGGACAGCTCGGCCACGGGACACTGCTTGCGCAGCTCCGCGTAGACGGGCGGGATCTCGGTCACCGAGTACCGCTCGAACGGGTAGGGGCGGACGTCCGTGGCGGGGACGGTGTTCTCAGATGACATGCCGTACTCCAGAGGCGTTGCGGACGGGCACGCGGTCGCGCGCCGAGCGCCGGGGCTGGACTTGGAAATAGGCCTTGCCGAGGATGAACCGGGTCAGCGGCGTGCTGGAGTTCATCGCCCGGTACAGGCCCTGCCGCAGCCAGCCGCCCGGCCGGCTGCCGAAGGTGAACAACTTTTCCTGCCGCAGCTGGATCCGGCGCGAACGGGCGACGCTCGGCTCCCGTACGGCCTGGAACCGGTCCGCGGCGTCGCCGAGCGCGCGGTCCCGCTCGGCGGCCGGCCGCTCGAAGGCGGCGGCGACGAGGGGGGCCAGCGTGACGGCGTCGATCAGCGCGTGGTTGACGCCCTGCCCGAGGATCGGGGACAGCGTGTGCGCGGCGTCGCCCATGAGGACGAGGCCGGGCCGCGACCAGCGGGGGGCGGTGCTGGTGAAGATGTCCAGCACGCTGGTGTGCGACCAGTCGGGGACGTGCTCGACGACGACGGGCGCCATTTCCGGAGCCAGCTCCCGGACGTGACTGTGGAGAAATCCGATGCCGAGCCGGCGGACGTCACGGAGCCCGTCCTTGGGAATGTTCACCCCCACCCGCACCATATTTGGAAATGTCGGGATGAATAGAGCGTGTTTGTCGGCGCGGATGCGAATCCGGTACGTGAGAACGTCCCAACCGGCGGGGGCGGGCACCTTGAACCAGATGACGTCCCGGTCGAGCGGGAGCTTGCGGGCGTCGAGCCCGGCCATCTCGCGCACCTTGCTGTAGCGGCCGTCCGCCGCCACCGTGAGCCGGGCCCTCACCTCCAGCGGGCCGTCCGGGGTGGAGCAGCTCACGCCGGTGATCCGCCCGCCCTCCTCCAGCAGTGCCGCCGCCTTGGACCGGCGCACCATCCGGAAGCGGCCCGTGGTCCCGGCCGCGTCGGCGAGCGCCTTCAGCAGCGTGGGCTGCGGCACCTCCATGGGATAGCGGTACTCGTAGTCGTCGAACCGGTCGAAGTCGGCGTCCAGCACAGTCCGGCCGCCGTCCACGATCTCCAGCCGCCGGGTCTCCATCGCCCCCTCTTCGATGATCTCCTTCAGCACGCCCAGGCGGTCGAGGAGGTAGACGCCGTCGGGCGAGATCGACTCCCCCCGGAACGAGCGGTTGAAGTGGCCGGTCTGCTCCACGACGACAACGTCCACGCCGGCGCGCGTCAGCTCCACTGCGAGCGCCAGCCCGCCGGGTCCGGCGCCCACCACGCAGACCTGTGCGTCCATCGGTTCGGTCATGAGCATCGCCAATCCGTGATGAATTGCGGCCAACGTAGAACTCGTCGCTAAATCGCGCCTTTAGTGACCCGAAAGCGGACGTCCCGCTAAAGGCGCACCAAAGCCGAGGTGGCGATTCCCGCGAGTCCCATCGACGCTGGGACTCCGACGTTCCCGCCGTTTCCGCCATAAGGAGTCCCCGCATGGACGCTCGCCGTCGCTGGCTGGTGCTCGGAGTGCTGGGCCTGCCGCTCTTCGGGGTGGTGCTGAACAACTCGGTGCTGAACGTCGCCGTCCCGGCCCTGATGCGCGACCTCGGCGCCACGACGAGCACGGTCCAGTGGATCGTCGACACGTACTCGCTGGTCTTCGCCGGGCTGCTGATCACCGCGGGCGGCGTCGCCGACCGGTACGGCCGCAAGCGCGTCACCCTCACCGGCCTGGCCGTCTTCGGCGCGGCCTCGATCGCCGCCTCCCTCGCCGACGGCGCCCCCGCGCTGATCGCGGCCCGCGCCGCCATGGGCCTGGGCGCCGCGATGGTCATGCCGGGGACGCTCGCCATCCTCGTCGACGTCTTCCCGCCCGCCGAGCGGGCCAAGGCCATCGCCGCCTGGGGCTCCATCGCGGCCCTGGGCGTCGCCGCCGGCCCCGTCCTCGGCGGGCTGCTCGTCGGCGCGCTGGGCTGGTCCTCGGTGTTCCTGGTCAACGTGCCGCTGGCGCTGGTGACGATCGGGCTCGGACTGGTGCTGCTGCCCGAGTCGTCCGACCCGGAGGCGGGCCGTCCCGACCTCGGCGGCGCGCTGCTGTCCACCCTGGCCACCTCCGCGTTCGTGTACGCGGTCATCACGGTCCCCGGGGCCGGGTGGACGGCGCGGGGCGTCTGGGGGGCTCTCGGGCTGTCCGCCCTGGCCGCCGCGGGATTCGTGGCGTGGGAACGGCGGCAGCGGCACCCGCTGCTCGACCTGCGGCTGCTGCGCGACCGCCGCTTCAGCGGGGCGGCGCTGTCCGGGATGCTGCTGGTGTTCGGGCTGAGCGGCACGCTTTTCGTGCTCACCCAGCACCTCCAGCTCGCGCTGGGGTACTCGCCGCTGCGCGCCGGGCTCGCCGTGGCCCCGGTCGCCGTGGCCGTGGGCGCCGCCTCCTCCGTCGCTCCCGCGGTCAGCCGCCGGTTCGGCCAGCGGGCCGGCGTCGGCGCGGGACTGACCGTCGTCGCGTCCGGGATCCTGGTCATCGGCTGGGCCCCCGGAGGGTACCCGCCGGTCCTCGGCGGGCTGCTGCTGATGGGATGCGGCTTCGGCCTGGCCCTCACTCCGGCGACCGACGCCCTCATGAGCAGCCTGCCGCCAGAGCGCTCCGGCACCGGCTCGGCGCTCAGCGACACCATGCAGGAGCTCGGCTACGCGCTCGGGGTCGCGGTGACGGGCTCGGTGCTCACCGCCGTCTACGCGCGCGACCTCACGGCGCGGGCCGGCGAGGTCGCCGAAGCCGCCCGGTCATCGCTGGCGGCCGCCCTCGACCTCGGTCTCGGCGGCCCGGCCCGGCAGGCGTTCGCCGTCGCGCTGCCGCTCGGACTCACCGTCGGCGCCTGCGTGGTCCTGCTGGGCGCGGCCTGCGCCCTCGCACTCCTGCCCGGACGTCTCACCGGCCCCGCCGTCGTGGCCGACGACACACGAACCCCGCCCATACCCGCGCGCGAAGGAATCAGGACATGATCGGCGACCGCGATCTCATAGCTCGGTTCGGCAGCCCCCTCTACGTGTACGACCTCGCCAGGGTGCGTGCGGCGCTGGACGACCTTCGCGCCGCGCTGCCGCGCGGCGCGAAGGTGCTGTTCTCCCTCAAGGCCAACCCGCACCCGGACCTGGCCCGGGTGTTGCGGCTCGGCGGCTGCCACGGCGAGCTCAGCTCGGTGGGCGAGCTGGCCACGGCACTGGCCGCCGGTTTCAGCCCGGCCGACTGCCTCTACACCGGCCCGGGCAAGACCGCCGAGGAGATCGGGGAGGCCGTCGCGCTCGGCGTGCGCAGATTCTCCGTGGAGTCGGACCGCGACCTGCGCCGGGTGGGAGCCGTCGCCGCGGCCGCCGGCGTCGTCGCCCACTGCCTGCTGCGCGTGAACGGCGCCAGGGCCGCGGGAGGCGCGGGCATGCGGATGACCGGCGTCGCCTCCCAGTTCGGCTTCGACATCGAGACGCTCCCCTACAACGGGGACCCGGACGTGCCCGGGACCAGGGTCGTCGGGTTCCACTTCTTCCCGCTCACCAACGCCCAGGACGAGGAGACGCTCTGCGCTGAGCTGGAGGGCAGCGTACGCGCGGCCGCCCTGCTCCAGAAGGAGCGCGGCCTGCCCGTCGACGTCCTGGACATCGGCGGCGGCTTCTCTGCGCCGTACGCGCGGGCGGGTGAGCGGCCCGTCTACCGCACCCTGCGGCCGCGCCTGGAGGCGGCGCTCGACGAGCACTTCCCCGACTGGCGGGAGGGCGCGCCCCAGGTCTACTTCGAGTCGGGCCGCTACCTGGTGGCCGACTGCGGGCGGCTGCTGTGCACGGTCACCGACGTGAAGGAGAGCCGTCAGGCGACCTACGCCGTGCTCGACACCGGCATCCACCACCTCGGCGGCATGTCCGGCCTGGGCCGGCTGCTCCCGCTGTCCGCCGTACCGCACACGGTGGACGGCGGGGACGAACGGGACGACGCGGGGGGGCCGCGGGACGGCGAGCCCGGCGCCGTCACGCTGGCCGGCCCCCTGTGCACACCCGCCGACGTGCTGTCGCGCAGCGTCGAGGTCACCGACCTGCGGCCGGGCGCCCCGCTCGTCATCCCCAACGTCGGGGCGTACGGCCTGACCGCGAGCCTGCTGGGCTTCCTTAGCCGCCCGGCTGCCCGTGAGGTCGTGCTCGACGGCGACCACGTCGCGTCGGTGTCCCGGCTCACCCTGCAACGCACCGAGGAGAAGGAGACCACGGCAGTGGACACACAGGCAGTGGACACCCAGGCAGTGGACACACAGACGGACGGCGCCTGGGACGAGGTGTACGAGGGCGTTCTGCGCGCCGCGCTCCCCCGGCTGCCGCGTGAAGGACGGCTGGAGGCCGACACCGACCTCATCGCGGCCGGATTGGACTCACTGGCCATGGTGGAGCTCGTGGTGCGGCTGGAGCAGGCGTTCGCGGTCAGCCTGCCGGACGAGACGCTCACCGCGGCGGCCTTCGCCACCCCCGGAAGCCTGTGGGACGTCGTCGAGAGCGGGAGGCAGTCGTGAAGTGGGAGAACGTGTACATCGCGGGGAGCGGCACCTGCCTTCCCCTGGCCGTCGACGCCCTCGACGCGGTCGAGGCCGGTGACTACGACCGCGAGGAGTACGAGACCAACGGCATCCTGTCCGTCCTGGTCTCCGAGGGCCTGGCCCCTCCGGAGATGGCCGCCGAGGCCGCCCGGACGGCGCTCAAGCGGGCGGACATGGACCCCTCGGCCGTCACGCTGCTGCTGCACAGCAGCCTGTGGTTCCAGGGCGTGGACATGTGGCCGGCCGCGGCGTTCGTCGCCAACCAGGCCGGCTGCGTGGGGGCCGCCTCGTTCGACGTGCTGCAGCAGTGCAACGGCGGCCTCGGCGCGCTGGAGATCGGCGCCCGCCACGTCACCACGACCCGGACGCCCGCCCTGCTCACCACCGGCGACCGGTTCTGCCCGCCCGGCGTCGACCGCTGGCGGAGCGACCTCGGCATCGTTTACGGCGACGGCGGAACCGCCCTCGCACTGTCCCCCGAGGGCGGCCAGGCCCGCCTGCTGGCCACCTGCACGGTGGCGGACACCAGTCTGGAGCAGGTGGTGCGCGGCGCCGAGTTCCACCAGGTGGCCCAGGCCGGCTCGGTCGTCGACATCCGCGGCCGGCGCGACCACTACCTCGACGTCACCGGCCAGGAGCTGCTGGACGCGGTGGCCCGCCCGGCCCGGATCCTGCACCGCGCCGTCGCCGGCGCGCTCGCCGAGGCCGAGACCGAGATCGGGCGGATCGCCAGGGTCGTCACCCCCGCCGCCGGGCGGCCGATGCTGAACCTCGTCCTGCTCGCCGGTTTCGAGGAGTCGGTCACGACGTGGGAGTTCGGCCGCCGCACCGGCCACGTCGGCTCCGGCGACCAGTACGCCGGCCTCCACCACCTGATCAACGAGGGGCTGGTCTCCCCCGGCGACCGGGTCCTGCTGGTCGGCGGGGGCGCCGGCTTCACCTGCACGTGCGCCGTCGTCGAGATCACCGAAGGGGTTTGACCATGTTCGCCGCACTCGCCCGACTGATGCAGCGGCGTCGCGTACCGGCGTTGCTCCTGGCTCTGGCCGTGGCGGCCGTCACGGCCGTGCTGATCGGGGACCTGCAGTCCCGGCTCACCAACAGCCTCAGCGACTACGACGACCCCGGCAAGCCGAACGTGGCGGCCCGCGAGCTCATCCACCGCGCCACGGGCATCGATCCCCAGCAGGGATACGCCCTGCTGGTGCGGTCGGACCGGCCGATCGACCCGGCCGCCCCGCCGCCCGAGGTGACCGGCGCGCTCGCCCTCCTGCGGTCCCGGCCGGAGGTGCGCGACGTCGTCCCGCTGACCGTGCCCGGCCTGGTGTCGTCCGACAAGCGCAGCGTCCTGATCATCGGGGAGGTCGGCTCGATGACCGACGCCGCCACCCGGACGGCCGAGGCCGACATGCAGCGCGCGATCGGCGCCGACGACGCCCTGCGCGGCCGGGTGTGGCTGGGCGGCGCCACCCCCGCCCACGTGCAGCTGGGCGAGATCTCCACCGACGACCTGGGCGCGTCGGAGAGCCTCGCCCTGCCGATCCTGCTGATCTTGCTGATCCTGGTCTTCCGCGGCCTGGTGGCGGCCCTGCTCCCGCTTGTCGGCGGACTGTTCTCTGTGCTGCTGACGCTGTTCGGGATGCGGGTGCTGACCGAGTTCATGCACATGTCCGACGGCGGGCTGAGCCTGGCCACGGCGCTCGGGCTGGGCCTGTCGATCGACTTCGGGCTGCTGCTGGTGAACCGCTACCGCGAGGAGATGGCGGTGTCGGGCCCCGGGCTCGCCGCCCTGTCCGGCACCTATCGGACGGCCGGGCGCACCGTGCTGTTCAGCGCGATCACCGTCGCCGCCGCCCTGTCGGTGCTGCTGGTCTTCCCGCAGCCGTACCTGCGCTCGCTGGCGCTGAGCGGCGTGCTCACCGTCGTGTCGGCCGCGCTCTACGCGCTGCTGGTGCTGCCCGCCCTGCTGGCGCTCCTGGGGCACCGCGTGGACGCGCTGAGCCCCCGCCGCTGGCGGCGCGCGAGCGCCGAGCCGCCCCTGCGGTGGCGGCGGCTCGCCCGGGTCGTCATGGGCCGCCCGGTGGTCTTCGCCGTCCTCGCGACGGCCGTGCTGCTCGTGCTGATCTCCCCGGCGCGCGACGCGAGGTTCAGCGGCGTCGACCCCGCCGACATGCCGCGCGACGTCTCCAGCGGGGTGGTGGCCGCGGCCGTCGCCCACGACTTCCCCGACGCCCCGGCCGACCCGGTGCGGATCGTGTTCAGCGCCCCGGCGTCGTCCGCCTCGACGTACGCGCCGTACGTCTCCCGGCTCGCCGCGGTGCCGGGCGTGCGCGCGGTGGCCCCGGCCGCCCCGCTGGGCGACGCGCACGTGCTGATCGACGCCGTGATCGACGACCCGCTCGGGCCCGGCGGCCGGGCGGTCCTGGAGCGGATCGAGGCCGTGCCGGCGCCGGGCCCCGCGTTGTTCGCGGGGTCGACCGCCGACCTGCGGTCGCAGAGCGACACCATCCGTGAGCACCTGCCGCTGGCCGGGCTGCTCCTGGCCGTGATCACGTTCCTGCTGCTGTTCGCCTTCACCGGGTCGGTGCTGCTGCCCGTGAAGGCGCTGATCATGAACGCCCTGTCGGTCGGCGCGGCGTTCGGCGTGCTGGTGTGGGTCTTCCAGGGCGGGCGGTACGGCTTCGGCCCGGTCTCCGAGCTCGAACAGACCTCGCCGATCGTGTTGTGCGCGCTCGCGTTCGGCCTGGCGACCGACTACAACCTGTTCCTCCTCGGCAGGATCAAGGAGGCGCGGGAGCTGACCGGCGACGACCGGGCGGCCGTCGAGGAGGGCCTGGCCCGCACCGCCTCGATGATCACCTCCGCCGCCGCGCTGTTCTGCGTCGCCGTCGGCGCGCTGATGCTGTCGCGGATCACCCTGATCCAGCAGCTCGGAATGGGCACGATGGTGGCGGTCATCCTGGACGCGACCATCGTGCGCGCGCTGCTGGTGCCGTCGCTGATGGTGCTGCTCGGACGGGCGAACTGGTGGGCCCCCGGGTTCCTGCGTGCGCTGCACGCACGGCTCGGGCTGTCCCGGCTCGAGGAGCCGGCGCGGCCGATCCTCGTGCAGCCCGTCCCCGTCGGGGACCAGGCGTGACCTGATGCGGCTGGACACGATGTTCCTCGCGGGTGTGGGGGTGTGGCTCCCCCAGGCCGTAAGCGTGCGGTCGCTGGTCGAGCGCGGTGAGTACGCCGCGAACGAGGCGGCCGCGCGCGGGATGCTCTCCATCCTGATCGCGGAGGGACGGATCGCGCCTCCCGAGATGGCGGTGTGCGCGGCCCGCGACGCCCTCGCGCGCGCCGCCGTCCCCGCCGGGGACATCGGGCTGGCGCTGCACAGCAGCATGTACTTCCAGGGAATCGACATGTGGCCGGCCGCGTCGTACATCGCCCACGAGGCGGTCGGCCGCGGCGTGCCCGGCTACGAGATCGCACAGCAGGCCAACGGCGGGATGGCCGCGCTGCAGATGGCCGCGCTGACCCTGGCCGCCGGGGAGGCCGCCGGGGACGCCGCCCCGGCGGCGCTCATCAGCACGGCCGACCGGTTCAGCGCGCCCAGGTTCGACCGGTGGCGCACCGACGGCAGCGCCGTCTACGGCGACGGCGCGACGGCCGTCGTCGTGTCGCGGCGGGCGGGCTTCGCCCGGCTGCTGTCCGTGGTGACCCGGGCGGACAACTCCATGGAGGAGATCGTCCGCGGCTCCAGCTTCTACCCGGCGCCCCTGGCCGGGCGGCCCCTCGACCTGCAGCCCCGCAAGGACGACTTCTCCGCGGCGACCGGCATGGACTTCCGTGAGCTCGCCACCCGGCCGGCCCGCGTGATCAGGGCGGCGATGGAGGGGGCGCTCGCCGAGGCCGGCGTCGACCTCCGCTCGATCAGCCGGGTGATCTCCCCCGTCGCCGACCGCCGGCTGATCATGCCCATCATGCAGATCCTGGGCATCGACGAGAACCGCACCACGTGGGACTGGGGACGGCGTACGGGCAGCATGGGCGCCGGCGACCAGTTCGCGGCCCTCCACTGGCTCGTCCGGACGGGCACCGCGCGCCCCGGGGACCGGCTGCTCATGGTGGGCGCCGGAGCGGGCTTCTCCAGCACCGCCGCCGTCATCGAGATCCTCCAGACGCCTTCGGGAGACCACCCATGACCGAGACCTACCTTCGGCCCGCGCGTCCGGCGTCCCCGGACGCCGGGACCGGTGAGCGGGTGCACGACCTGCTGGCCGGCGCCGCCGCGACCTGGCCGTCCGCCACCGCCGTACGCGACGCGCGGGGCGCGTGGACCTACGCCGGGCTCGACGCCGAGAGCCGCGCGGTCGCCGCCTGGCTGGCCGGGCAGGGCGTCGGCCCGGGCGAGCGCGTGCTCGTCCGGATCGGCAACCGGCGCGAGGTCGCCGCGATCCTGTACGGCCTGGCCCGGCTGGGCGCCGTCTTCGTCCCCATCAACCCGGCGATGAAGCGTTTCCACCTGGAACGAATCTTCCACGACGCCGAGCCGGTCCTCGCCGTCACCGCGGACGCCGAGGCCGGCGCGCTGCGCGAGTTCGCCACCTGCCCCGTCCACGGCGTGGACGCGCTGTGGTCCGCGCTCGACCGCACCGCGGTGCCGCCCGTCGTGGACGTGCCGGCCGGCGACGTGGCGCAGCTCATCTACACCTCGGGCAGCACGTCCCTGCCGAAGGCGGTCGTCAGCCCGCACCGGGCGGTGACGTTCGCGGCGCGGGCCATCGGCCGGCGCCTCGGATACCGCCAGGGCGACGTGGTCTTCACCGCCGTCCCCCTGTCCTTCGACTACGGGCTCTACCAGATCTTCCTGGCCACGCTGGCCGGCGCCGAGCTGTTCGTCGCCCCCGACGCCGCGCAGCCCCGCCTGCTGTCGCTGATCCGGCAGGCGGGGGCCACCGTCGTGCCGCTGGTGCCGTCGCTCGGCGAGATGCTCATCCGGCTGTCCGCCCGCGGCGGCGGCCCCACCGCCGTCCGCATGTTCACCAACACCGGGGCGGCGCTGACGCCCCCCGTCATCGCCGGCCTGCGCGCCGCGTTCCCCGGAGCGGGGATCGTGCCCATGTACGGCATCACCGAGTGCAAGCGCGCGACCATCCTGGAGCCGGACGGGGATCTCGTCAGGCCGGGATCGGTCGGCACCGCCCTGCCCGGCACCGAGGTGCTCATCCTCGACGCGGAGGGCCGTCCGCTGCCCCCCGGCGAGGTCGGGGAGATCGCCGTACGGGGACCGAACGTGATGGACGGGTACTGGCGGGCCCCCGAGATGACCGCGCAGCGCTTCCGGGCGGACGAGACCACCGGCGAGGTCACCTTCCACACGGGCGACTACGGCCGGATGGACCGGGACGGCCACCTCTACTTCGAGGGCCGCCGCGACGACATGTTCAAGCGGCGCGGCACCCGGATGAGCGTCATCGAGATCGAGGCGGCGGCACTGGACGTGCCCGGCGTGACGGCCGCCGCCGTCCTGCCCCCCGAGGGCACCCGGGACCTGGTGATGTACGCCACCGGGGACATCACCGGGGAGGCGCTCCTCAGGCGGCTCGCCGAGCGTCTTGAGGACGCCAAGGTGCCCGCCGAATGCCACATCCTCCCCGCGCTGCCGTTGACCGACAACGGCAAGGTCGACAAGCGGACGCTGCAGTTAAGGACGGCGATAGAGCCGATTTAGCCAGGTTTGTAATGCTCTGATCAGCACTAAGAAGGGAATGCCGTGTCTGAGCGCAATCACGCCGAGCAGCCGAATATGGTGGCAGTCCTCCGCGACCGGGCAGCCGACCAAGGTGACCAGCCGGCCACCGTGTTCCTCCCGGACAGCCCCGCCGGCGAGGTGCCGCTGACCTACGCCGAGCTGGACGAGGGCGCCCGCCGCGTGGGTGCGTGGCTGCAGGCCCGCATCGAGCCGGGCGATCGCGTGCTGCTGATGAACCTTCCGGGCAACGCCTTCCTCATCGGCTTCTTCGGCTGCCTGTACGGCGGCGCGATCGCGGTGCCCGCCCCGCCGCCCGACGGGCTGCGCCGCAGCCTGGACCGCCTGATCGGGATCGTGACGGACGCCGGTGTGACCGCCGTGCTGACCGAGACCTCGTTCGCCCCGCTCGTGGAGGCCTGGGTCGCCGAGTCCGGCGCCGCTCCGGCGATGGCGTGCGCGTCCGTCGACGACAGCGAGCTGGCCGACCCGGCCGCGTGGCGGATGCCCGTGATCGAGGACTCCACCGTCGCCTTCCTCCAGTACACCTCGGGCTCGACCAGCGAGCCGAAGGGCGTGGTCGTCACCCACGGCAACCTGATCGACAACCAGCGCGAGATCCACAGCGGGATCGGCAGCCGGCCCGGGATGCGCGCCGTCGGCTGGCTGCCGCACTTCCACGACATGGGCCTGATCGGGCAGTTCCTGCACCCGATCTACATGGGCGGGACGCTCTACTTCATGTCGCCGCTGAGCTTCCTCAAGAGGCCGGTGCGCTGGCTGGAGGCGTTCGGGCGGTACGGGGCCACCGACTCCGCGGCCCCGAACTTCGCCTACGACCTGGCGACCAGGCGGGTGACCGACGCCCAGCTCGCGACGCTGGACCTGTCGAGCTGGGAGTACGCGCTGAACGGCTCGGAGCCGATCCAGGCCGCGACGCTGAACGCGTTCGCCGAACGGTTCGCGCCCGCGGGTTTCCGCGCCACGACCCTCGCCCCCTGCTACGGGCTGGCGGAGTCGACCCTGTTCGTCACCGCGACGCCCCGGCAGCGCGGGATGGTGGAGCTGGCGGCCGACCCCGCCGCCCTGGAGGCGGGCCAGACGCGCCCCGCCCCGGAGGGCATGGCCGCGCGGTCGCTCGTCAGCAGCGGCAGGGCCTCCCGGGCGGAGGTCAGGATCGTCGCCCCCGGCACCGGCTCGACCCTTCCGGAGGGGACGATCGGCGAGATCTGGCTGCGGAGCCGCAGCGTGGCGGCGGGCTACTGGAACCACGTCGAGCTCACCGAGGAGATCTTCCGCGCGACCACGGCCGAGGGTGAGCGCGGTTTCCTGCGGACCGGTGACCTCGGCGCGGTCTACGACGGAGAGCTCTACGTCACCGGCCGCATCAAGGAAATGATGATCATCAACGGCCGCAACCTCTACCCGCAGGACATCGAGCACGCGATCCGCCAGCTCCACCCCGCGCTCGCCCAGGGCGTCGGCGCCGCCTTCACACTGGGCACCCAGCCGGAGCGGATGGTGCTCCTCCACGAGATCAAGGTCGCGGCGCTGGGCGGTCTCAGCGTCTCGGCGCTCACTGCCAAGGTGATGGAGCACGTGCGCGCGACGTTCGAGGTGCCGCTGTCGGCGGTGCTGCTGGTCCCGCGCGGCACGGTGGAGCGGACCACCAGCGGCAAGGTGCAGCGCGGCCGGATGCGCGAGCTCTACCTGGCGGGCGAGGTACGCCCCCTCGGAGACGAGGACGTGTTCGCCGACGCGGGCACCGTGGGGAGGTGACGGCGGTGCCGCCGACTCCGGCCCTCTCCCACGACGCCCCGGCGGCCGGCGGCGTCCCGGGCGCTCCCGCGGCCCCCGCCGCGGGCCCGTTCCCGCTCGCCGAGCGGCTCGAACGCCACCTCGGCGACCCGGCGGGAACGGCCGGCCCGTTCACGTACGCCGACGCGGTGCGGCTCGACGAGGAATCGCTGTTCCCAGCGGCGATCTGCGCGGACCTGGACGAGTTCGGCCTGGCCCGCCACTACGTCCCGGCCGAGCACGGCGGCGACCTCGCCCGCTACGACGAGGCCCTGCAGATGACCCGCGCGGTCGCCCGGCGGGACCTCACCGTGGCCATCGGGCACGGCAAGACCTACCTGGGCGCCGTGTCCGTCTGGGTCTCCGGCGACGCCGCCCAGGCGGCCGCGCTGGGCGCGACGATCATCTCGGGCGTCCCCGTCTCCTGGGGCCTGACCGAGCGCGACCACGGCAGCGACCTGCTCGCCGGCGAGATGACCGCCACGGCCACCGAGGACGGCTACCGCGTCACCGGCGAGAAGTGGCTGATCAACAACGCCACGCGGGGGCAGGTGCTGTGCGCCCTGGTCCGCACCCGGCCCGAGGGCGGAGCGCGCGGGTTCAGCCTGCTGCTGATCGACAAGAGCACGCTCCCAGAAGGCACCGTGACCTGCCTGCCCAAGGTCGCCACCCTGGGCATCCGCGGAGCCGACATCAGCGGCCTGCGGCTGGCCGGCGCGCCCGTCCCCTCCGGCGCCCTGGTCGGCCGCGAGGGCGGCGGAATCGAGACCGTGCTCAAGGGCCTGCAGCTGACCCGGACGCTCTGCGCCGCCCTGTCGCTCGGCGCGGCCGACCACGCGCTGCGGCTCGCCGCCGGTTTCGCCGACGACCGCCACCTGTACGGCAGGCGGCTGGCCGATCTGCCGTACGCGGCGCACACCCTCGGCGAGCTGCTCGCCGACCATCTGCTCGGTGAGGCCCTGGCACTGGTGGCCGCCCGTTCGATCCACACGCTGACGGGCGAGATGACCGCGCTGTCGGCCTGCGTCAAGTATCTGGTGCCGACGCTCACCGAGACGCTCGTGGCCCGCGCCCGAAAGCTGCTCGGGGCGCGCTCGCTGCTGCTCGACCTCGGCGTGGGCGGCCGGTTCGAGAAGCTTGAGCGGGACAACAGGATCGTGTCGCTGTTCGACGGCAACACCGTGGTGAACCTGCACGCCCTGATCAACCAGTTCCCCGGGCTGGCGCGTGCCTGGCGGGACGGGCCGCAGGCCCCGCTGGAGGCCCCGCCGGAGGGGCTGCGCGTCGCCTGCGACCTGAGCGCGCCGCTGCCGCGGTTCGAACCCGGTCGGCTGTCCCTGGTCACCCGCCGGGGGCTGAGCGTGCTCAGGGCCCTGCCGCACGCGGCGCACGAGCTGGACACGCTGGCCCGGGCGACGCCCGCGCTGCGGCCGGTGGCCGATCTGGCGGCGCGCTTCACCGCGGCGGCCGACGTGGTCCACGCGGCCATGGCCCGGCAGGAGCAGTCCCGCATGGACGTCCCGCCCGGCGCGTACGAACTGGCGGGCAGGTTCACCCTCTGCGTCGCCGGAGCGGCCGCCGTGGCGCTGTGGCTCGGCAACCGCGAGACGTGGACGGAAGGCCTCTGGCGGGACGGCGCATGGCTGCACGCGGCGCTCACCCGAGCCATGGACGGCCTCGGCGAGCCCGTCCCGGGTGACGAGCCCCCCTTCCCCGAGCTGGCCGGGTGGCTGCTGGAACAGGCGCGGACCGGACGGCCCGTGTCGCTGGTCCCCGGAGAGGCGGTTCCGTCATGAGATCAACGGCGACGGTCGCGGGTGCGCCGGCGGCGACCCTGGAGGAGCTCCTCGGCGACCCGTACGACGCGGGGAATCCGTGCGGGCACGCGGCCGTGCTGGCGGCCGACGAGCGCCGCGAGCCGCTCGCGGCGGCCGAGCGGGTCCTGGACGGGTGGCGGCTGAACGCCGAGTTCGTCCCGGTCGCCCTCGGCGGGCGGCTCGACCGCGTCCAGGACCTGATCACCCGCCTGCGGCCGGTCTTCCGCCGGGACCCCGCCCTCGGGCTCGGCTACGGGGTGACCAGCTTCATGGCGGCGGCCAACGTGTGGCTCGCCGGCAACGACCTCCAGCGCCGCCGCGTCGCCGACCTGCTGCTGCGCGGCGAGAGGCTGTCGGTCGCCTACCACGAGCTGGCCCACGGCAACGACCTCATGCGCAACGAGCTGGCCGCCCGCCCCGACGGCGACCGGTTCGTGGTCAGCGGGCGCAAGGAGGTCATCAACAACGCCTCGCGCGCGGCCGGGGCCGTGCTGTTCGCCAGGACCGGCGACCGGCCGGGACGCACGCACTCGCTCATGCTGGTGGAGACCGGCTCGCTGCCCGCGGACCGGTGGGAGGTGCTCCCCCGATTCCGCACCGGCGGCATGCGCGGCTGCCTCATCAGCGGCTTCGCGTTCGACGACTGCCCGGTCCCGGCGACCGGCCTGCTGGGCGGGCTGGGCGAAGGCCCGGAGACCGCGCTGCGGTCCTTCCAGGTCAGCCGGTGCGTCACGGCCGGGCTGGGGCTCGGCGCGGTGGACGCGGCCCTCGCGTGCGTCCTGCGCTTCGCCCGCGGCCGCCACCTGTACGGCCGGACGGTCGCCGACATCCCGCACGCCAGGGACGTGCTCGCCGGCGTCTTCGCCGACCTGCTGGCCGCCGACTGCCTCGTCACGACGGTGGCCCGGTCCCTGCACCTGCTGCCGGTCCACGCCAGCCGGTACGCGGCGGCCGTCAAATACCTGGTGCCGCTGCTCCTGGAGGACGCGATGCGGTCCCTCGGAGTCGTGCTGGGCGCGCGCGGCTACCTGCGGGAGGGCGAGCACGCCATCTTCAGCAAGCTCACGCGGGACCTGCCGGTCCTCGGCATCGGGCACGCCGGCGGGACCGCGTGCCAGCTGACGATCCTGCCGCAGCTGCCCGGCGTCGCCCGCGCGGCGCACTCCTCGGCGGAGGCCCCGGCGGCCGTCTTCCGGCGCGGCGACCCCGTGCCGCCTCTCGACCTCGGCGCGCTGCGCATGATGGGGCACGGCGACGACCCGTTGATCGGCAGCCTGCTGGCGGCCGCCGACGACCGCACCAGCCCCGACCTGCGCGAGCTCGCCGGGATCTTCCGGGCCGACCTGTTCGACCTGGCCCGCAAGATCGCCGCGCTGCCGCCGGCGGAGCGGGGCGTCCAGGCCTCCGCGCCGGCCTTCCGCCTGACCGAGCGGTACGCCCTGCTGCTCGCCGCATCGGCCTGCCTCAACACCCGTCGGCACCACGACGGCGACCCGTTCCTCGGTGGCGACGACTGGCTGCGCGCCGCGCTGTCCCGGCTCGCCGTCCGGCTGGCCCGGGCGAACACCTCACGCCCGCACTCGCCCGAGGCGCACGGCCGGGACATGACCGCACCACTGTTCACCGAACTGCTCCGCCGGGCCGACGCGGGTCTCGGCTTCTGCGCCGACGTCGAACCGGTTTCGCGCCCGCTTTCCTGAGGAGATTCGATATGAGAACGATGTTCGACCAGGCCGGTCTTGAGCTGTGGCTCACCGAGAAGATCGCCATGTACCTCGCCATCGCGCCGGAGGCGATCGACCCCACCACTCCCCTGGCCGAGTACGGCATGGACTCGGTGTACGCGCTCAGCCTGTTCGGGGACATCGAGGACGAGCTGGGCCTGGAGGTCGAGCCCACGCTGGCCTGGGACTATCCCACGATCGTGGCCATCGCCGGCTATCTGTGCGAGGAACTGGCCACGCAGAACCGGGAGGCGTCGTGACCCCCGTGGCGATCGTGGGCATCGACTGCCGCTTCGCCGGAGCGGGCGACCCGGAGCAGTTCTGGGAGCTGCTGCGCCGCGGCGAGGAGGGCATCGGGCCGGTGCCCCCGCAGCGCTGGGACGTCGAGCGGTACGTCTCGGAGGACGGCCGCCCCGGCACCGCCAACTCACGGCTGGGCGGGTTCATCGAGGACGCCGAGGCCTTCGACCACGAGTTCTTCGGCATCTCCCCCAAGGAGGCCGCGGCGCTCGACCCACAGCAGCGCCTGGTGCTGCAGACCGTGTGGCGGGCCATCGAGGACGCGACGATCGACCCCCGCTCGCTGGCCGGCAGCCGCACGGGGGTGTTCGTGGGCCTGATGTCGAGCGAGTGGGGCAACCTGCACATGCTCGACTTCGAAGGGCTGACGCCCCAGCGCGGCTCGGGCAACGGGTACTGCATGGTGGCCAACCGGGTCTCCTACCACCTGGACCTCAAGGGGCCGAGCATCGCGGTCGACACCGCGTGCTCCTCGTCCCTGATGGCCACCCACCTCGGCGTGTCCGCGCTGGTCAGCGGCGAGTGCGACCTGGTCGTGGTAGCCGGGGTCAACCTCATGCTGACGCCCGCCCTGTCGATCTTCTACACGCAGGCAGGGCTGTCGGCCCCCGACGGGCGCTGCAAGCCGTTCGCGGCCGCCGCCGACGGCATCGGCCGCGGTGAGGGCGTCGGCGTCGTCGTGCTGCGCAGGCTGGAGGACGCGATGGCGGACCGGCAGCCGGTCTACGCCGTCATCGAGGGCAGCGCCGCCAACCAGGACGGCCGCAGCAACGGCATCACCGCGCCCAACCGCTGGTCGCAGCGGGAGGTCATGGCGCGCGCCCTGGAGCGGGCCGGGGTGGCCGCCCGCGATCTGACGTTCGTGGAGGCGCACGGCACCGGGACCATCCTCGGGGACATGATCGAGGTGAACGCCCTCGGCGAGCTCCACGGCCAGGGCCGGGACGAGCCGTGCTGGCTGGGCTCGGTGAAGGGGAACCTCGGGCACACCGAGGGCGCGGCCGGGATCGCCGCCCTGATCAAGACCTCACTGGCGATGAGCAAGCGGACGGTGCCGCCCACCCGGCACAGCCGCGAGGAGAATCCCCGGCTCAAGCTGCGCGAGAACGGCCTGCGCCTGGCCAAGGCCCCGGTGCAGCTTCCCCGGGGCCGGGTGCTCGCGGGGGTCAGCTCCTTCGGTCTCGGCGGCACGAACGTGCACGTGGTCCTCGGCTCCGCGCCCCCCACCCGGTGGCCGGCGCGGGACGGCGAGGCGGGGGTGCTCACCGTGTCGGCCGCGTCCCCCGAGGCGCTGCGCCGCAACGCCGCCGCACTGCTGGGCACCCTCGGCGCCACCGCGGACGCCCAGCTCAGCCAGGTGTGCTTCAGCAGCAACCGCGTCAAGGCGTCGCTGCGCCACCGGCTCGCCGTGGCCGGGAGGGACCGGGCCACGATCACAGGACTGCTGTCACGGGCGCTGTCGGACGACGCGGCGTTCGAGGCGGCCACCGGCCGGGCGGGCGCCAGGCCGCGGACGGGCATGCTGTTCACCGGTCAGGGCTCCCAGTATCCGGCGATGACCCGGAGACTGTACGAGGCGTCCCCACCGTACCGGGAGCGGCTGGACGCCGTGGACCAGGCGCTGCGCCCACACCTCGGGTACTCGCTCGTGGACGCCCTGTTCGCCGGAGGCGAGGAGATCCACGACACCGGGCTGGCCCAGCCCGCCCTGTTCGCCGTGGAGTACGCCATGGGCGGCGCCCTCCTCGACCTCGGCGTACGGCCGGCGTTCATGCTGGGGCACAGCGTCGGCGAGTACGCCGCGGCCTGCCTGGCCGGGGCGCTCGACCTGGAGGACGCGGCCCGGCTCATCGTCCTCCGGGGAGCCCTGATGCGCGAGCTCCCCCGATCCGGCTCCATGATCGCGGTCAAGGCCGCGGTCGAGGACGTCCGGCCCCTCGTCGACGCCTGCGCCGACGTCAGCCTGGCCGCCGTCAACGGCCCGGGGGACGTCGTGGTCTCGGGCGACTCCGCGGCCGTGGCCGCGATCGGCGACCGGCTGGCCGCCGGCGGGGCCAGGGTCACCCGGCTCACCGTGTCCCACGCGTTCCACTCGCCACTGATGCGGCCGGTGCTGGAGGCGTTCGGCGAGGCGGCCGCCACTGTCACCGCCCGCACTCCGAGCGTGCCGGTCATCTCGACCCTGCGCGGACGCCGGCTCGACGGCGAGCCGATGGACGGCGCCTACTGGACCGAGCACATCGAGGGGACCGTCCGCTTCGGCGACGCGCTGGCCGTCGCGCTGGCCGGCGAGCCGACTCACCTCGTCGAGGTCGGCCCCCGGCCGGTGCTGCTGCCGCTGGCCCGGCGGGCCGGCGCCGCCCCGGCCTCCGTACGGGGGCTCGTGCCGTGCCCGGGGCCGGCCGCGACCGGTGCGGAGCTGGCCGAGACGATCGCCGCCCTCTACCTGGACGGCGTGGAGCCCCGCTGGCCGGTGCTCTACAGCGACGGGCAGCGGGTCCCCCGGCGGCTGCCCGTCTACGAGTTCGCGACAGCCGGCCGCTTCTGGGTGGACGGCGCGGTCGCCACCGTCGTCCGCCACACCCGGCCCGGCGAGCCCGCCGCCGGCGCGGCGGCCCCCGTGACCGCCGCCGCCGTCGAGGTGGGGCACGATCCCGTGATCGCCGCGATCGCGGCCGTCGGCGGGTACGCGCCGGCCGAGATCCGGCTTGAAGCGCGGCTGCAGGAGGACCTGGGCTACGACTCGGTCATCTTGATGCAGCTCATGGACCAGCTGAAAGCCGGGTTCCCGGCCCTGGGCCGCATCCCGGTGGCCGAGGTGGTCCCCCAGGTGGCGACGGTCGCCGACCTGCTCGCGTTGGTCCGCGACCCCGCCGAAGTCGCCTGAGAGGAGCCCCCCATGACCGCGTCCGACGCCTATGTGGTCGGCACCGGGTCGGCACTGCCCGGCCCGCCCGTCGACAACGCCGAACTGGCCCGGCACTTCCCCGTCAACGCCGAGTGGATCGAGCGGTTCATCGGCACCAGAACCCGCCACTTCGCCGTGGACCTGGCGACCGGCGAGCAGCGCACCGGGCTGGCCGAGCTGGCCGCGACGGCCGCGGGCCAGGCACTCGCCAAGGCGGGCGTCGAGCCGGACGAGGTGTCCTTCGTCGTCCTCGGCACGGCCTCCCCGGACTCGCTGATGCCCGCCACCGTGAACCTCGCGGCCGACATCCTCGGCATCGACCGGGTGCCGACGTTCCAGCTCCAGTCCGGGTGCGCCGGCGCGGTGCAGGCGCTGGAGACCGCCATGGCACTGCTGTCCCCCGACCGGCCGCTCGGCCTGGTGATCGGCGGTGACGTCTGCGCCAAGCACATGGACCTGCGGCGCGGCCTCGGCAAGCTGCCCCCCAGCGAGCTCGTCAACTACGCCATCTTCGGCGACGGCGCGGGCGCGGCGGTGCTGTCGGCTCAGCCGGCGCCCGGCGCACTGGCCGTACGCCACGTCCTCAACCGCTTCACCGGCCTCGGCCGGCCGCCGGGCCAGGTGATCAACTGGTACGGCGCGGCCGGGCGGGCCGACGGCGAGCAGCCGGTGGTGGAGGACTACAAGGCGATCGAGGCCCGCGTGCCCGTCATGGCCGGCGAGATCCTGTGGGAGCTGCTGGACCGGACCGGCTGGGACGCGGGGACGATCTCGTACCTGCTGCCGCCGCAGCTGTCCGGCGTGATGACGCCGCGCATCGTCAAGGAGCTCGGCCTCCCCGGGACCGTGGAGGTGAGCGTGGTCGCCGAGGTCGGCAACAACGGCAACGCGCTGCCGTTCCTGCAGCTCGACCGGCTCGCCGAGATGGTGCGCCCCGGCGAGCGCGCCGTGGCGGTCGCGGTCGAGTCCAGCAAGTGGCTCAAGGCCGGCTTCACCCTGGAGGGGGTGTGATGTCCGAAGGCGCCCGGAGGGCCGGAGAGGAGCTGGCCGCGCTGCACGCGTCCGGCCGGCTGGCGGAACGCTACCCGGAGGTGCGCGGCCTGCTGGCGGCGCTGGACGAGGAGACCGGGGAATGGCCGCCGGCCGCGCTGCGGCGCGCCGGCACCGTGCTCGCCCGGCTCGGCCACGAGGCCGTGCTGGCCGAGCACCCGGACACCCCGTGCGTCACCGTGGGGATCACCGGCAGCTTCACCCTGCAGACCCTGGTCGCGCCGCTGACGGCCCAGCTCGCCCGCCACGGGCTGCTGCTGCGGCCGCACCTGACCGGCCACGGCCAGTTCGCCCTCCAGCTGTCCGACCCGTCGAGCGAGCTTTACCGGGCCGCCCCCGAGGTCACCTTGTGCGTGCTGGACGCCGACGTGGTGTTCGGCCGCGTCCCGCCGCCGTGGACGGCCGCCGACGTGGCCGCCGCCGCCGGTGAGGTGGCCGCCCTGGTGGAGGAGCTGGCGGGCGTGCAGGGCACCGGGCGGCTGGTGCTGAACACCGTCCCGCTGCCCCGGGAGCGGGCGGCGCAGCTGGTGGACCACCGGTCGCGCACGGAGCTGGCCATCGCCTGGCGGGCGTTCAACACCCGGCTGCTGGAGCTAGGCCTGCGCGACCCCCACGTGACGGTGATCGACCTCGAACCGCTGCTGGGCTCCGTACCGCGGCTCAACGACCCGCGGACCGCCGCGTACGCGGGCACCGCCATGTCCGACGAGCTGCTCGCCTCGTACGCGCGGGAGGTGGGCCACCTGGTCCGCGCCATGCGCGGGCAGACCGCCAAATGCCTGGTGCTCGACCTCGACGGCACCCTGTGGGACGGCATTCTCGCCGAGGACGGCCCGGCCGGGATCACCATGGCGGGCGGCTACCGGGGCGCGGCGTACCAGTCCTTCCAGCGGGTGGTGAAGCAGCTGGCCGCCCAGGGCCCGCTGCTCGCCGTCTGCAGCAAGAACGACGACTCCGCCGTGCGCGAGGCGCTGCGCGACCATCCCGACCTGCTGCTCAGACCGGACGACTTCGTCAGCGTCTCCGCCAGCTGGAACCCCAAACCGGAGGGCGTCGCGGCGATCGCCCGGCAGATCGGCATCGGCGTGGAAAGCCTCGTCTTCGTGGACGACAACCACGCCGAGCGCGGCCTGGTCCGGATGGCTCTGCCCGAGGTCACCGTGGTCGCCGTCGACGCCGCCGAGCCGGCGCTGCACGTGGAGCGGCTGCTGGCCGACGGCTGGTTCACCACGTTCGAGGTGACCGGCGACGACCGCGCCCGGACGGCCAGATACCGGGCGGAGGCGGCACGCGACGGCTTCCGCTCCCAGGTCTCGTCCGCCGGCGACTACCTGGCCGGCCTGGGCGTGCGGGTCGCGGTCACGCGGCCGGGACCGGCCGACATCGCCCGGGTGGCGCAGCTCACCCAGCGGACCAACCAGTTCAACCTGACGACGGAGCGGCTGGACCCGGCCGCCGTCGCCCGCCGCGCGGCCGACCCCGACGGGCTCGTGCTGGCCGTCAGGTCCGCGGACCGGTTCGGCGAGGACGGCCTCGTCGGCGCGCTGTTCGCCCGGTGGGAGGGGGCGGCGCTGGTCGTCGACAACATGGTGCTGTCCTGCCGTGTCCTCGGCCGGGGCATCGAGTCGGCCGTGCTGCACGAGCTGGTCGCCCACGCCCGTGACGGCGGGGCGCGGGCCGTACGGGGACGGTTCCGGCCGAGCCCGCGCAACGGCAAGGTGCGGGACCTTTACCCGGACCACGGCTTCGCCCCCGTCACGCCGCGGGACGACGGCGAGGCCGCCTACGAGCACGACCTGACGGACCACCCACACCCCGCGCCCCACGTGACCATGGACTGGCGGCTGGAAGGACAGACCGATGACCGAGACGGAATTCCTGGACCTCGTACGGCTGGAGGTCGGGCTGTCCTTCAGTCCTGACGATCTGGTGCGCGACTTCGACGAGCTGCCCGGCTGGGACTCGGTGTACCTGCTGAAGCTGATCTCCGCCCTTGAGGGCGAGTCCGGACGGCGGCTGCCGGTCGCCGAGGTCATGGAGGCGCGCAGGCTCGCGACCATCCACGAGTTGGTGGGCGCCTCGTGAACGGGACGGTGACGGGCGGCCTCGTCCGGCCGCTCCCGCCGGAGCGCCGCCCCACCCTGCACTTCCTGCGGTTCGCCGGCCAGGCGAGCCCGGTGTACATCGACACGGACGTGGACAGCACCGCGCTGCTGCTGCACCGCGCCCTCGGACGGCGGTACTCGGTCGTCTCCTACGTGCTGCGCGCGGCCGGGGTGGTCCTGGCCCGGTACCCGGAGGCCAACGGCGCCTTCGCCGGGTCGTACCGGCCGAAGGTGGCCGCGGCCGCCGGAGTGCACGCCAAGCTCACCCTCGACAAGACCCTGAACCAGGTGCGGACCGTCCGGTCGGCGGTGCTGCCCCGGGTGGACCTGCGCACGCTCGACCAGATCCAGGACGACGTGGACCGTTTCCGCGACGAGGACCCGGCCACCCTTCCCGAGCTTCGCGGCGCCCGGATGCTGCAACGCGTCCCCTACCTGGCCGGCCGGGTGATGTTCTCGCTCGGCAGCACACTCGCAAGACGGCACCTCGTGCTCGGCACGGTCTCGGTGACCTCGCTCGGGCACCGCCCGGTACGCCGGTTCTTCTCCTCGGGGGGAACCGCCGTGACGCTGGGCGTCGGCCAGATCCTCGACACCCCGGTGGTGCGGGATGGCGCGGTGGTCGCGGCCCCCATGATGCCGCTGTCCCTCACGTTCGACCACCGTGTCCTCGACGGCGCCCTCGCCGCCGACGTCCTGGCCGGGCTCAAGCACACACTGGAGGACCTCAGTGAGCTCATCGACCCCGAAGCTGAGGGGTCCTCTGACACCGGGCACGCGGCAGGACATGTGGGAGCGGCTCGCGCGTGATCTGAGGGCCAACGGCGTCGCCCTGGGCTTCGGCCGTACCCGCGCCTGGTACGCGGACCTGGACGAGGACGAGCTGGCCCACCTGCTCGGCCACGACGTCGCCCGCTATCACCGGCTGCGTGAGCGGGCCAGGAAGACCCGCCTCGTCGCCTCCCGCCGCATGCTGCGGGAGGTGACGGCGCGGGTGCTCGCGCAGGAGCCCGACGAGGTCAGGCTGGTCGCCGACCATCGCGGCCGACCCATGCTCGCCGGAGGCAGCGTGGACGTGAGCCTCAGCCACACCGAGGACCTGCTGATCATCGGCGTGGCGAGCGGCGGCGTGCTCGGCGTGGACGTGGAGGCCCTCGACCGGCCGCTGCTGGCGCTCGGGATCGCCGAGGCGGCCTGCAACCCGTCGGAGAACGGCCGCCTCGCCCGCGTGCCCCTCCCCCGGCGCAACGCCCGCCTGGTGCGGCTGTGGACGCTCAAGGAGGCGTACGCGAAGGCCACGGGCGAGGGCCTGCGCCTGGACTTCCGGCAGCTCGCCTTCCGGCTGAACGGCATGCGGGCGTCCGCCGAGTTCCCCTCCCAGGGGTGGACGTTCACCTCATTCATGATCGAGAACTACTACTGTGTCAGCATCGCCGTCGGCCCGGAGGCGCCAGCATGCGAACCCCTTACCTGACCGAACTGAAGGATCTCGTCCTCCTGCACGCGCGGGCCCAGGGCATCCGGCCCGCCGAGTGCGCGTCCGTGCTGGCCCGCGTGACCGCCGAGACCGGCCCGTCCGCCGGGTCCTGGCCGCTCGTGTGGGCCGCCGAGGGCGACCGGGCCGCCGACCCGCTGCAGGCGAGCCGCCGCTACAACCTCGCGCGATTCCCGTACGTCGACGGCGGCGAACGGGCCGAGGCCCTGGCCAGATGCGTGGCCGCGTTCGGCCGCTGGGCCGCCACCGCTCCCGGGGTGGAGGCCCTCGACGTGCCCGTGCCCGGCGGGACCATGCGCTGCTGGGCGGCCGGGCTCGACCGGGACCGGCCGCTGCTGGTGGTCACGGGCGGCATCGTCAGCATCAAGGAGCAGTGGGGCGCCTTCCTGCTGGCGGCGCCCCGGTTGCGCATGAGCGTCGTCGTCGCCGAGATGCCCGGCGTCGGGGAGAACCCCCTGACGTACGGCCCCGAGGCCGTCGGCATGTTCCCGGCGATCCTCGACGCGGTCGCCGGGCGGGCGCGGACCGAGGAGACGTACGCCGTCGCGCTGAGCTTCGGCGGCAACCTGGCGCTGCACTGGTCGCTGACCGACCCCCGGCTGCGCGGCCTGGTGACCGTCGGCGCGCCGGTCTCGGCGTTGTTCGCCGACGAGGGCGTGTGGGCGCGACTTCCCCAGACGACCGTGCGCACGCTCACCCACCTCACCCGGGTGGCGGAGGGGGACGTCCGGGAGCACCTGTCCCCGCTGGCCCTGACCCCCGCGCGGCTCGGCCGGATCGACATCCCCGTGCGCTACGCGGTCAGCCGCCGCGATGAGATCATTCCGGCGTCCGAGCCCCGGCTGCTCGCCGGGCATCTGCCGCGGTTCCGGGCCGTCGAGTTCGACGACGTCCACGGGTCGCCGAACCACCTGGCCAGGACCCGGCTGTGGGTCGTCGGCTCGCTGCTGCGCATGCGCGCGCAGCGCAGACTCATGAGGAGGGCAGTGGCATGACACCGAGGCTGGTCTGCTTCCACCACGCCGGCGGAGGGGCGGCGTCCCTGCACGCGCTGCGCACGGCGCTCGGCCCGGACGCCGACTTCCACGCGGTGTCCCTGCCCGGCAGGGAGGCGCGGCACCGCGAGCCGCGGATGAGGAACATCGAGGCGCTGACCGAGTGGCTGGCCGGCGAGGTGGGCGACCTGCTCGCCGAGCCGCACGTGCTGCTGGGCCACAGCATGGGCGGCCTGGTGGCGTACCGGCTGGCGCAGTGGCGGATCGCGGCCGGGCTGCGCGCGCCGGAGGCGCTCGTCGTCGCCGCGTACGCGGCGCCCCACCTTCCGGCGCCGCTCGCCGACGTCGACGACGTGCCCGACGCCGCGCTGGGAGAGCTGCTGCTGTCGTTCGGTGGGCTGCCCGAGCAGCTGCGGGAGCGGCCCGAGTGGGTCCGGGCGTTCCTGCCGATCGTCCGCGACGACATCGCCCTGTGCGGCAGCCACGTCCACGCCGGCGAACCGGTGCTGCCCTGCCCGGTGCACGTCTTCGGCGCGGACGAGGACGTCCTGGTGTCGGCGGCCGACCTGCTGGCGTGGGAGCGGCACACGGCGGCCGAGTTCACCTGCACGATGGTCCGGGGCGGTCACTTCTTCGTGAAAGACGCCCCGGATGACTTCGTGACCGGCGTACGGCGGCTCCTGTGGGGGCTCACCCCGTCGGCACGAGTTGAAGCTCCAGCCGCGGATCGGCCTTGAGTATCGCCTGCTGAAGCTCCTGCACCGGGCGGCACGGCTCCAGCCCCAGCTCCTCCCGCAGGGTGGTGCGCAGCCGCAGGTACACGCGCAGCGCCTCCGCCTGCCGCTGCGAGCGGTACAGGGCCAGCATGAACTGCCCGTGGAACGCCTCCCGCATCGGATGCTCCCTGGTCAGCCCGGCCAGCTGCCGGGAGACCTCCTGGTGCCGTCCCAGCGCGAGGTCGGCGTTCATCTTCAGCTCCAGCGCGATGAGCCGCATCTCCTCCAGGCGGATCGTCCGCACCCGGAGCGACGGGCCCATCTCCACGTTGGTGAGCACGGAGCCTCCCCACATGCCCAGCGCGCACCCGAAGGTGTCGGAGGCGTCGAAGTACCGCCTCTGGTCGAACTGCGCCCTGCCCTCGTCGAAGGCCCTCTCGAAGGCGGAGGAATCAAGCTGATCGTCACCGAGCTCCAGCAGGTATCCGGGCGCCCGCGTGACGATGCGGTCGGACCTGCCCCGCGTCGTGGCGTTCAACAGCTTGCGCGCGTGCGAGACGTACACATGTATGGCGGCGTCGGCACGGCGCGGCGGAGCGGAGCCCCATATCTCCTCCATCAGCTCCGTGGTGGAAACGACATCTCCCACATGCATCAGCAACGTGGCGAGCAAGACTCTGACCTTGCCCGCGGAAGGGGTGCGGGCCGTGCCCTCGTCGATGACCCTGAGAGGGCCGAGAACCGAATACAACATCGCCTCATCCTCCTTGCCGCCTATTCCACCAGATCGTGATATCACCGTGAAATCATGGCGTTTCCATCGAGGCCCGCTAACGGGCAGATAAAGCGTCACTAAGGCCGGGGTGGCGGGTCTGCGGGAAATGCCGAACCATGACGGCATGACGAATCCGCTCAGCTGGTTCATGGATCTGCTTCTCCGTCTGCAGGGCACGCCCGCCTACCTGCTCGTCGGCGTGCTGACCTACTGCGAGGCGGCGATCCTGGTGGGCTTCGTCCTCCCGGGAGAGACCGCCGTCCTCCTCGCCGGCATCCTGGCGAGCCAGGGCGCGGTGTCCCTGCCGATCGTCTTCGCCGTGGCCGCGACCTGCACCTTCCTCGGTGACGTGACCGGGTACGCGCTCGGCCGCCGGTGGGGGCCGCACATCCTCGCCACCCGGTTCGCGCGCCGCCGCGGCGATCGCATCGAGGCCGCCCGGACGTACCTGCGGGAGCGCGGCGGATGGGCGATCTTCGTGGGCCGGTGGACCGCCTTCCTGCGGGCGACCGTCCCCATGCTCGCCGGAATCTCCCAGCGTCCCTTCCGTAGTTTCGCCGTTCTCAACGGCCTCGGCGGCCTCCTGTGGGCCGCCACGCTTATGACCGTCGGTTACGTGGCGGGAAACGCCTACGAGAGCTACGCGAGCTCCATCGCGTTCATCTCCGTGGCCATAATGGTGATTTTCGTGCTGATTTTGACCTTGCGTGCCGTACGACGGCAGAAAGCGTCGCCGACGGAAAGAACACCGTCATTCTGAGGAGAACCCGATGGAGATCCCCGTTCCCGACATCCCGATCCGGTCCCCGATCGACATCTGCCTGGCGCTGCTGCTCCGCCTCGACTCGTCCGAGCGGGACGGCGAGCTGACGTCCGTCGCCGGTTCGAGGGAGCCGGTGTGATGGTGACCGATCTTCTGGGCCGGCTCGTCTCCCCGGCGCACGACAGGATCACCGGGTACGGCTCCGCCGTACGCGAGCAGGTCGTCGAGGGCCTGCGCGCGGCGCAGCGGACCGCCGTTCACCTCACCAGGCCCGCGGCGGCCGAGCGGCTGCTGAACGGCTGGGTGGATCTCTGTGACGACCCCGACTACCTTTCCCCTCCGCTCGACGGCGGTGGCCTGCCCGTGGTCATCGTGGGAGGGCTGGGCAGCACCCCCATCATGTTCGAGCCGCTGCGCCGCTGGCTGCGCCGGGCCGGCTGCGAACCGGTGATCGCCCCCGTCGGCTACGGTCTCGACTGCGGCGAGCGGACGGCGGTGCGGGTCATCGACTGCCTCACCAGGGCCACCTACCAGTTCGGCCGTCCCGCCGTTCTCCTCGCGCACAGCCGGGGCGGCCAGTTCGCCCGCATCGCCGCCGTACGGCGCCCGCACCTGGTGACCGGCCTCATCACGATGGGCAGCCCGCTCACCGACCTGGTGGCGGCGAACCGGTGGATCGTCGCCCAGCTGCTGTTGCTGGGGACGGCCGGCAGCGCCGGCGTGCCGGGCCTGATCAGCTGGGGCTGCCTCGTCGGGGAGTGCTGCCGCACGCTGCGGACGCAGCTCGCCAACCCGCTGCCGGCGCACCGGTTCCTGTCCATCTACTCGCTGACCGACCAGGTGGTGCCGTGGCGCTGCTCGGCCGACCCGTACGCGCGGCATCGCGAGGTGTCCGCGACGCACAGCGGGATGCTGGTCAGCCCCGAGGTCCTGCGTATCCTGGCCGCCGAGCTGTCCGCGCTCGCCGGGGCCAAGGCCGTGTCGGCCGGCCACGACCTGGAGACCGTGTTCGGGGACGCGTCGCGGCGCATGACCATGATCCTCCGCTCGACCGTCGTCACCTCACCGGTGCCGTCGCAGCTCACGCCGTCCGCATCCCGGCCCTCTCTGGTCCGGCACTAGGGGAGTCTCCTTGATCAAGCAGGTTCAGCGGCTCGACCGCGTGATCATCCGGTTCGCGGGTGACTCCGGCGACGGGATGCAGCTCACGGGAGACCGGTTCACGGCGGAGACGGCCCAGTTCGGCA